>WOUX01000158.1 GCA_009773075.1 bacterium
AGAAGTTTGTTTCTCAGTTTTTTGAATTCTGCTTCCCTGAGTGCCTTCTCCTTTTCGACAAGATCCTTCTCTTCCACATCCAGTACTTTGTAGCCCGAATCCTTAACTGTCCTTTTGAGTTCTCTTACGGATGCTATTCCCGGGGAATATTCAACGGTGGCTTTCTCTGTTGCCAGATTTACGGTTGCTTTAACAACTCCCTTAACGCTGTTCAATGCCTTTTCCACCCTGGCTACACACGATGCACAGGTCATTCCCTGAATCGGAAGGGTGATCTTTTCCACATCATGTACAGAATCTTCTGCCATATTTTCTCCCCCCTTAAAGGACAGCTTATGAATGGTCTCCCAATGTCTTACTTATTTTCTCGATCTGCCTTTCCAGTGTTTTCTGCCTCCTGGAGATGCTGAAGATGTAAATAAAGATAATCAGCCATGTGATACCAAAGGCAGCAAAGAGATAAAGAGTGCCAGCCATTGAACTATCCTCCCTGTTTTTCGTGTTCAAGATGAATTTTGTCTTCTATGAAGGCTCTGATCTCCTCGACCTTGAATCTCATCTTCTCCAGCACAATCCTGTTTATGAGAAGCAATAAAAAAAGAAGAAAAAAAGCGACAGACGCAATTATTAATGTATGTGTCATAGGCGTAGAAATACTAATGCCCTTCCCTGTGATAACTAAGGGATGTATAGTTCTCCATAGTCTGATGGCCAGGAAAGTAATAGGAACATTAATGAACCCAAAGATCCCGAATACGGCAGAAAAGGTTGATCGCTGATTTTCTCCTGCTACCCTTCGAAGCATGAGATAGACAACATAAATAAACCAGAGAATAAGGGTTGTCGTTAATCTTGGATCCCACGTCCACCATACGTTCCAGATGGGTTTTGCCCATATGGGGCCGGTTATCAAAACAATCGTGCAGAATATGACCCCTATTTCTGCAGAAGAAAAGGCTATCATATCCCATCGATGGTTTCTTTTATAGAGGTAAAGAATACTGGCTATAAAGGTTATGAAAAAGGCAAAAAAAGCTAAAAAAGCAGAAGGTACATGTAAGTAGAAAATCTTCTGCACAATGCCCATGCTCTTTTCAACAGGGGCATAAACAAATATGGCATAAAGAGCCAGAAGCATCATAAAAAAGGTGACGAATTGGAATATTTTGAGAAAGGCTCGATTGTGTGTCAATATTATTCCTCTATGATAAAACCGAATGTTAAATAGGCAAGTAAAAGAAAAACCAGATCAAATGCAATTAAAATCTTTAGCCATGAATATATCTCTTGTATCGCTCCTCCCCAGAGAATTATGCCGGTTGCCTTAACCGAAGCAATAATCATGGGAACGGAGATCGGAAATACAAGGATTGACAGCATCACATCCCTTGCTTTTGTAGTTGCAGACATAGCGGAAAAGATTGTGCCTATAGTCGCAAATCCCAATGTCCCCAAAAAAATAATCAATCCCAGGGGCAATAGAAATGGTATGACATTTATGTTATACAGAACGGTAACTATGGATAAAGTAAATATCTCCATAACGACCATAAAGATGAAAGTCCCGATCATCTTTCCCAGATAGATTCCCCATGGGCTTATCGGGCAGAGGAGCAAACCATGAAGAGTTCCTCTGTCTCGTTCCACACCAAAGGACCTGCCTAATCCCATTAGACCTGAAAATATAAATGCTACCCAGAGGATCCCTGAGATGTTTTCCCTTAAATTTTTTAATCCTGTATCCAAGGCAAAGTTAAAGATAATCAATACCAGGAAGGAAAAGAGACACATTGAGAGGAGTATCTCTTTGGTGCGGAGTTCAGATGTGATGTCTTTCCACACGATGGCCCACACTTTTTGAATAAAAGTCATAGAGACACCTATACAGGCAGTGCTTGTTCCCCTGTAAGTTTAAAATAGACCTCTTTAAAATCATCCTGAATTATCTTCGATATATCTTCCTTATAAACAAGATTCCCTGATTTTAAGATCGCTGCCTGAGTGCACAGTTCCAACCCTCTGTCTAAATCATGAGATGTCATGACTATGGTTTTCCCCTGATCTCGGAATTTTTTCAGGATTTGTTTGAAATCCTCAACACCGTGTTGGTCCAGGCCGGTAAACGGTTCATCCAGAAAGAATATCAATGGGTCGTGGATTATTGCCCGGGCTACAGAAAGGCGCTGCTGCATCCCGCGAGAAAAGGTTTGGACATGATCGTTCATGTATCCTCTCAATCCTACCAGTCCCATAACCTCTTC
Source organism: bacterium (assembly GCA_009773075.1). Taxonomy (GTDB): domain Bacteria; phylum Desulfobacterota; class UBA8473; order UBA8473; family UBA8473; genus UBA8473. The sequence goes on from WOUX01000158.1 coordinate 2,262, forward strand.
AATCCTCTCTCTTAGATTCTTTACCTTATACATCCTCCCATAGAATTTTAGGTTTTCATAGGCGGATAGATTGTTGTACAGAAATGTATTATGTGAAATAACCCCGATGACTTTATGCAGAGCTTCCCTATCGTATCCGGCATCAAACCCTGCGATCCAAACATTGCCTGAGGTTGGCAACATCAAGGAACACAGGATTTGGATTAGTGTTGTTTTCCCTGCTCCATTGGGGCCAAAGAGCGCCAGGAAATCGCCCTTTTTTAAAGAGAGGTCAATCTTGCGCAGGACTGTTTTAAAACCGAATTTCTTTACCAGCCCCCTGGCTTCAATGATGTAGTTGTCTTTACTCATACTTTGACGCACACTTTGGCATGATTGTCGTTGCCATGAACTGTCCATTGCCCTTATATGTCCCCTCTACGACAACCTCCCTTCCAGGCTTAAAAGAATCAGGGACAACCCCCCTGTAATCAACGTTAAGGCTGGATTTATTGTCCTCTATTTTAAAAACTAGCCTTAAATCCTTAGAGTCCCATTGTACAGAATCCGGGGATACGTTTCCCCCTATCCGTATTGTTTTATCCTGAATTTCTGATGATTTGGCCACTACCTCGCTTACCGTCAGATAGTAAGTCATGGTATCCCTTAACCCAGTATAGATGAGGTATCCGATTATGGATACGATGACAATAGAAATTAGAATGGGTTTAAGCCTTCTTCTCTTCTCCATCTTTTTAGCACTCATCTGTTTCAGTTCTCTTTGTCTGTTCCGCCATGTTCAACCAGCTACCGTGCTTTGGCGTGTAATGGATATCAAGTCGTTCCGCCAAACGTCTGGCTTCCTTGGGTTCGAATGTTTCGTAGAGTGAGGCGATATTATGGGTGTTCAGATTATCCATAACGCTTGAACTGAGGCGCCTGTGAACGCAGAGCGAAGAACGAGCACCGCTTTTACAGGTCACTCTCAAGTGAATTGTTATCCCTCAAAGCATCAGGCTGTGAAATTATTTTTTTTAATACCTTATTGCAAAAGTTATTTAAACTTTCATCTGCTTGCATTGCCCTAATGGCAAGTGCTTTGTGCAAGTCACTATCAATTCGTAATTGAAATTTACCTGAATATTTTTTTGTAGAAATATTTGAAGGTAGTGGTCTATTATCTTCTTTATAAATTTCAACCCACTCTTCGAGAATTTGGCATAATTCATGGTAAACTTTTTCTTCGTTATCCCCATGGCAACACTTTCCAATCCAACCAGGAATTGACCCAACATAGCACTGATCTTCTTCCGACCATTCAACAATTTTTAAAAAACGGTGTTTATTTTTCATTTTTGAGACTCCTTAATTTTCACTTCAACTTCTTTTTCTTGATAATGCTTCGCATCATCTCCAAGTTTACCTGAAATTGTAATGGCAATGCCTTTGGGATGAATGTAATTTCTATGGCTTCCTTTTCCACCCCGGTTAATAAATCCAGCCTTCTCAAGGTCTTTAATAAGTTGCCTGATTTTCCGTGCCATAGAGTTATAGTATCAATGTGGTATCAATATGTCAATTGGTTTTGTTGTAAGGGCAGGGGGGCAAAATCAGCCGACGCTGTAAGCGGTCGGCTGGATTGTGTTGTTATGGCTCTACAAACCGAATGAAGACGTTAAACTGGACTGCCCAACCCCATGTTTAACAGTTGAACCACTGGGACTTTTTTTGTATTCAATGGCTATGAGATAGGGTTCCGTAATAATGAAGTCTGGATAGTTCCTTGTACCAAATGTTGAGGGTCGTGCCTTTCCATATTGTCCTTCCTGCCCCTCCCAGTAAAAGGACTTATTGGCTTTTGCAACGAAGTCTTTATAGCCTGCTTTTTTGGTAATTCCGGGGACAGTGGTAATCCCGGGGACAGTATACTTAATTCAAACTTTCCTTACATTCAATTGTATATACTGTTGCCCAAATCCCTTTTTGCTTGGGCAGCAGCCCGTTAAGAACTAAGCTTCAATTGTTTTGTTATTTCCACTGCCTTTTTTAGTAACTCAGCCCGCTTTATCTGATACTCTTCAGAATTGACTCCACCTGATTCTGATAGATCATCTAATTCAGCTATAGTCTGCAACACTGCCTGCTTTTGTTCATACAGGCTTGTCATGTTTGGTTCGGAAGTCTGTCCATCCCCTTTATCCTGATATTGCCCTCTCTTTATAAAGGGAATGGCAAACCCCGCTCCCATCAACAGTATCACCAGTCCTGCAATAACCCACTTGAAAAGGCTTTTCATCCAGGGGAGACCATGAAATTCTATAACAATCTGAGAGCCCTTATGGAAGTTTTTTCCTGAGAGACGAGAAAAACGCCCTGCTGAATCTCCCAGGGTTCCTTTGAATTCTAGCTGATTACTCCTCACTCTGATCTCTTTATCGGGGAAGAAGAAATCAATATTGTCTGTCTTAAGGGGGATACCTTTTTTGAATTGATAACTTGAACCCTTGTAATTAACTGTGTAAGAAAATAGGATTTTCTTTGCTCCTGGTTTAACCTCCATGGTGTCAGAAAACCCCTCTTCTGTCTTAACAACACAACAGGACATTAAACCGTCTATATACTTAATATTGGCTGCCTCTTTTGGCAAAGAGATTCGGAGTGTTTCCTTCTTTCCTGGTTCCAGTTCTTTATGCCCCACATATACCATGTCACCCCGGTTTTCTACTATCATGAGCTCCTTTATCCAAAGCGAGTCCCCTTTAATTTCTAAAAATATGTGATGCATTTTGGCATATATGTCCGTGTCCTGACCTGTTGTTTCGTAGACGATCAGATCGAGGGTAAGCGTTTTTTTATCTTCAAAGCCAATGGGTTGACTGAAATATTCCACTTCCTTGTACTTAGTTGTAATGTAGTATACTATTTTTTTGTCAACACTTATGCCCTGGAACGAAAAGTAACCAGGAGAGTCAGTTTTTGTGCGACCAAGTTCCAGCTCTTTTCCGTCGACAAATCCGTAAAGGATGATTTCAAGGCCTTCCACACCTTTCCCATCCAGTGTATTGTTGATGACCTTTCCTTTGATAATACCTGATGATGAATCTCCGGCCATCGAGACAATAGGGAACAGAAGGAACAAAAGCATAAGGATCGATATGCAGATTAAATCCCGCATTAGCCTCATTAGGGTATTGTCTCCTATCTATTCCTCTTGTCTATTCCCATTTGGGGGAGCGACTCATCCGTATCGCAGATACTTCTTCTTCAATTTCTTTTTGAATATCCGCTTCGGCCAGAGCCGTTTCTCTTCTTTTTCTGCGATCCGGTAACATTGCAATAGCAGCCCCAAAAGCCATGACTCCTCCACCGATCCAGAGCCAGACTACAAGAGGATTTATCATAACTTTAAAAGTCGCTCCATCTTTGTCATATCCAGCCAAAATTACGTACAGATCTTCCTTTAAGGTTGTATGAATTGCCACATCTGTGGTCAGTTGATCCTGGCCTCTGTATAGGCTCTTTTCAGGGGCTAAGACCCCCACTTTATGACCCCCATTAAAAAGCGTTAGTATCGCAGCAACTGTGTGCTTATTGGCAGTAGGATAGTTGGTGAGGGCATCGTATCTCAATGTATATCCGTTAAGGTCAAAAGACTCTCCCTTTTTTAATGTTATCTGTTTTTCTATGTTAAAGGCACCGCCACTGATAGCCACGAATATTAAAACAACCCCCAGGTGAATAATATAGCCGCCTTACCGTCTTTTATTTCTCGCCACTAGATTCCATAATGCCTTGGGGTGCCCTTCCCCTGACAATATGTGTCGTGTTCTCGTCCCGTTAAGGAACTCAAGAAAAAGGGTAATCAGAACAAAGATACATAGGGAAAATGATATCAGTACATAAAAAGGGCGAATTCCCAAAAGATAGAGAACAATTGCCCCTGTAATAGAGAAAATAGAGGGAAAGAGCAACTTTTCTAGAAAATTCTTAAGGGATGATTTTTCCCAGGCAATGAAGGGACATACACCTGTCAGCAATAGCAATGCTAAAGCAATGGGTGTGACAACAGCATTGAAAAAGGGAGCGCCTACTGTAATCTTTATACCACTAACAGCCTCAGAGATGATAGGGAATAGCGTTCCCCAAAGTATTGCAAAAGCTATCCCGACAAGAAGCAGATTGTTGTAAAGGAAGCTGCTTTCCCTGGAAAGCAAGGAGTCCAGTTGATTTTTGCTTCTTAGCCCAGGAAGTCGATAAATGAGAAAATTAAACGATATCACGAGTACAACGCCCAAAAATATTAGCAAAATCCAACCCAGTGATGATTGTCCAAAGGAATGGACGGAAGCGATGATCCCGCTTCGTGTAATAAAGGTACCAAAAATGGTCAGGAGAAATGTGAAGATGATCAACAGTATATTCCAGACCTTTAGCATATCCC
>WOUX01000159.1:0-388 GCA_009773075.1 bacterium
CTCCGCCTCAATTTTTGCTTTGGCTTCTGCTTTTGCTTTGTCTTCCTGTGCTACCTCCGGCTTTTTGGCAAGCTTCTCCTCTTCTTTTACTTTAGACTTCTCCTTTTCCTTTGGAAGTGCTTTAGGCGCCTCTTCCTTCTTTTCTTCTTTGGGTTTTGCTTCAACCTTCACCTTCTCGATCTTGGGAAAATTACCTTCCGGTTTGACATTGATAACATTCAACTTAGCAGCAAGCCTGTCAGAACTCATTGCCATATCACCGGTCATCATCAGGCCCATAAACTCTTTTACCCGCTTAACACTCTCCGGATGTCTTAATACGAGGATATCCGAACCGGCCATGAGGTAAGAAACCGCGCCCACACACTCTAACATTATCCCCCTTTTT
>WOUX01000159.1:425-8243 GCA_009773075.1 bacterium
CTTTACACTTCCAGATTTCATTGCCCAGATTATTTATTATGGGACTCTGTAACTTCTCATCTTCCTGGGTCAAAGCAGCCATCCTAATTCTTTCCATAACCGAATAGGAATATTCCAGCCCGTATCCCAATCCCCCAGTGGTAGGATCTATAACAATCTTTTCCGGACTCACTCCCAGGTTATCGAGAAGTACATTGAGCTGCTTGGCCAGATTTATGTCTATGGGAGAAGAAGAAATAACTGATTGGTGAAACCCCAGGGCACTGGCGCCTATCTGCTTATGGTTAGCCTCTTCTACCGGACCCAAAAGCAAATTCTTGCCCTGGTTATCTTCAGCAACTTTCTTTAAAACTTCAACATCCTTTTCCTTGTTGCCACATCCCCAGATTATTACCGGGACATCCACCGCTTCACATACCTTTTTTACCGTGGCAGAAGCCTCTCCCGGACCTTTGTTCAATCCATTTGGGTCGGTACTTTTTAGCTGCACTATAACCATATCAGCACCGTATTCCTCTACACACTTTTTTGCCCAGGCTGCCGGATCTTTTAATACATCTTTGAAGGGCTCAATAACAGCCTTAGGCCATTCATCAGGCTCCATGTCCCAGATTTCCATAGCAATCCTGGGAGGATTGGGCATCTCCCCCTCAAATAGATAGAATGGATAGGAGGTTTCTCCACCTACAGTTACTGTTCTTTTCCCTGTACCCAGAGTTACCTCTTTTATCTTTCCTGTATAATGTGATCTTGTAATTTCAAAGGCCATTAATTTTCTACCTCCCTCTATAGGTAAATAAAAAGATGGATAGGCTGTAGGCAGTTAGTCTGTAGGAGGAAATTATGCGCGACTAACAGCCTTCAGCCTGAACAACCTGAGTAGTTACATTAATTAAACTAACCCTGCATGAACTTTAGCAGATTTTACCGTATTCATCATCAGCATAGTGATCGTCATGGGGCCAACCCCTCCTGGCACAGGCGTAATAGCACTGGCCTTTTCTTTAACAGCTTCGAAGTCTACATCTCCACAAAGGATCGCCTTTCCTGTTTCTGATTTTCCAATACGGTTCACTCCCACATCGATAACAACGGCGCCCTCTTTTACCATATCTGCTGTTATCGCTTTGGGTTTTCCTGCTGCAACTATAAGAATATCGGCTCTTCTGGTATGAGATGCCATATCTTTAGTTCCTGTATGACATATAGTTACTGTCGCATTAGCGCCTTTTTGCTTTTGTAAAAGAATATTGGTCACAGGCTTGCCCACAATGTTGCTCCGTCCTACAACTACCACCTCTGCCCCACTAGTCTCAACATTGCTCCTGATTAACAACTGCTGGACTCCGGCAGGGGTACAGGGAAGGTAATCAGCCTCACCTATCATCAATTTACCCAGGTTGACCGGATGGAAACCATCCACATCCTTCTTTGGGTTTATAGCATATAACACTTCCGTTTCATTGATGTGCTTCGGCAGGGGCAACTGTACCAGTATGCCATGGATTTTTGGATCATTATTGTATTTGTCTATCAACCCCAGTAAAACTTCCTCTGTGATATTATCAGGTTGGTTGTCCTGTAGCGAGTAAAACCCTAACTCCTTTGCGGTCTTCTGTTTACCGGTCACATAGCTTATTGATGCAGGATTCTCTCCTACCAGAATGGTGACCAATCCGGGGACCACATTGTGTTTTTCTTTTAATTCGGAAACATCTTTTTTCAGTTCTTCCCTGATTTGCCCGGCCACCTCTGTTCCACTAATGATCTTTGCCGCCATTTTTATCCTCCCCAGGTTAATTGTTTTACCTAAATAACCTAATTAGTTCACACTGAAAAATTCCCTTTTCCACTCTCTGGTGCAGGTTTTTTGACCTAATTAACGATTTCGTCCAGAATTTTATTAACTGCAACTACTGCGATAGATTCGTCGGGCAAATCCATCAAAGGTTTCTGTGAAAGATCGTAATCATAGATCAGTCTATCCATGGGGATGCCGTAAAAAGAGTTGAAACCATGTTTCTCAATCTCTGCCTCAATGACAGGCTCCAACTTCCCTTGGATTCTATTTATTGTAAAATAAGAATTTTCTATCGATAATTCAAGTTCTTTAATAAGGTCTCTTATCCTTCCTGCGGTCATGATCCCTTTTGGTGTAGGATCTGAGACAATCAGCAATGCATCGATTCTCTGCAAAATGCGCCTGCTCAAATGTTCCATCCCAGCTTCATTGTCTATTACCACAAAAGGATAGTTTTTGGCAAGAATATCTAAGAATCTCCTGAGCATGTTATTTACAGGACAGTAACACCCAGGGCCTTCACCTCTCCCCATGGCTATGATATCCACCCCTTCCCCTTCTATCAGTCCCTCGTTGAGTTTTAACTCCAAAAGGGTCTCTTTTGCCATTCCGGGCGGTATATTGGAGATGTCAGAAGAAAAGTTTTCCCTCACGGCACCAACAGTCTTCCCCTGCGGGAATCCAATTGTCTCCGCTAGATTTACATTGGAATCTGCATCAACAGCCAGTATGGGGACATTACCCCTTTTTTTTAGGGCACGAATCATTAAGCCTGTTATTGTTGTTTTGCCTATCCCCCCTTTTCCTGCCACTGCTATTACAAAACTCAATATAAAGCCCTCTTTCTATCGACAAATCCCCTAGACGCAAGGAGAACATAAAGTGTGGATAAATACGTCTATCAAGATGAACAAAGACTAGAAAAGCCCTTTCACGTTACCGGTATCGACATCCACATCTATCCTTCTGAAAGCAGGGTTAGAACTCGTTCCTGGCATAAGGCTAATGGTTCCTGCGCAAGGGCAGAGGAACTTTGCACCTGAATAAATCAAAACGTCCCGAATCGGAAGTGTCCAGCCTTTTGGGACACCCTTAAGCGTAGGATCATGAGTAAGGCTTAAATGAGTCTTAACCATCATGGTTGAAAAGTCAGCGTATTTGGGATCGCTTTCAAGCATTTTGGCTTTTGTTTCTGCTTCAGGACTCCATGATACACCGTCTGCTCCGTATACTTCTTTTGCTATAAGGGCAACTCTGTCACGAAGCTTCATCTCGAGAGGATAAAGGAACTTGAATTTATTTTCTTCGTTACATGCTTCAATTACAGCATCAGCCAGCTCAAGAGCACCTTCTCCGCCCTTTTCCCAGTGACTGGATTCGGCACAACGCGCACCAGCTGCTTCAGCTGCTTTTTTAACAAGGGCAACTTCTGCATCAGTATCGGTATAGAACCTGTTTACACAGACTACTGGGTTTATACCGGCTTTTCGGATTACGCCTATCATGTGAACCATGTTCTCGACACCTTTCTCAACCAGCGCAAGATTTTCCTTGGTGTATGCTTCATCCAGTGCTTTTCCGGCAACAACCTTGGGCCCGCCACCATGCATCTTGAGTGCGCGGATTGTGGAGGTAAGTACTGACACATGGGGTTTAAGACCGCTGTTTCGGCATTTTACGTTCCAGAATTTCTCAAATCCGATATCTGCTGCAAAACCGCTTTCCGTAACATGATAATCAAACATCTTAAGACCAATGCGGTCTGCGATGATGGATGATTGTCCTACAGCAATGTTTGCAAATGGTCCGGCATGGATCATACAGGGTTGATATTCGGCTGTACTTAAAAGAGTGGGGTTAATAGTGTTTCGCATAAAAGCGGTCATGGCCCCGCCTACTTCCAGATCCCCAGTTGTAACGGGTTTGCCACTCTTGTCGAACGCAACAGTGATTTCGTCAAGGCGTTTCCTCAAATCGGCTAGGTCCTTGACTATCGAAAGGATAGCCATACATTCCGAACCGACAGCGATTCCAAACTTGGATTGCATTGTAAAACCATCTGTTCTTCCGCCAAGGCCGATAATGATATTTCTCAGTGCGCACAGAAATCAATTATCCATCCCATTTCAATACGTGTTGGATCTACATCAAGACGGCGCATCTTGGTAAGCCTTGCCAATTGTTCGTCATTATAATTTCTTTCGTGCTGCATGCGAGATGTTAATGCCACCATGGCAAGATTGTGGGCGTTCATGATGTCATTGATGTCGCCTGTCAGCCCCAAAGAAAACTCGGTCATGGGAATAATTAGCGCGTTTCCGCCACCTGCTGCTGTTCCCTTGACATTCATGGTCGGTCCGCCTGAAGGTTGTCTCAAAGCTCCGCCTACATTTTTTCCACGCATACCAAGGCCTTCCATGAGACCGACCGAAGTTGTGCTTTTCCCTTCACCAAGCGGTGTGGGGGTAATGGCAGTCACTTCGATATATTTGCCATCATCTTCCTTCTGAAGGCGGTTCATTATTTTAAGAAAATCAAGCTTTGCGAGCCTGCCCATAGGAAGCATTTCATCGGGAAGCATTTCATCGGGCATAAGGCCAAGTTTCTCTTTCCATTGTTCCGGCGTCGGCATGTTTTTCTCTGCTGCCTCGGAAATCTGCCAGTCTGCCATCTTTACCGCATCGTATGCCATTAATCACATCCTCCTTTGTACTAAATTGGACATCCTTACAAGAATAAAAGTATTGTTTTTTGTTTGATGATTAGTAAGACATGGAAGGCAAAACCTAATAGACCTCAAAGATCAGGTGAGTGAGCGCTCATTCACGTCTGACGAAGGCTACCATAGGGTTATTATATTATATTGTCAAGAAATTTTCCCGAAATTTTCCCAAAAAAATACCTTCATATGGGTTTTTGCACTTGACAATCTGGGGTTAATATCCTTAATATCAAGTTCAAGTTAGTTGCAAAGTCCCAAAATTAAGAAGTCAGTGGGGTCAGCCCCAAATCCGATGGAAAGAGGAAAGACGAATGGCACTGATTATCCAAAAATACGGGGGTACCTCGGTAGGCAATGTGGAAAAGATCAAGAATGTAGCCCATCGAGTAAGAAGTGCCCGCCAGGATGGGAATGACGTGATTGTGGTTGTATCCGCTATGGGGGAGGAGACGGACAGGCTTTTGGATCTGGCGAGGGATATCACAGATCAACCCGATGAAATGCTTCCTATGGGCAGGCTCGCAAAGCTTGATTTTCTTAAAATAATGAACCGCCTTCAGAAGGAAGATGATGGCAAATATATCGAAGTGACTGATTCTGAAGATCGATTCGAAGAGGTTATTAAGAGAGCTTAAGGATGGAAAGGTGCTGGTGATTGCCGGATTCCAGGGCGTTGATGAAAAGGACAACATAACTACCTTAGGCAGGGGAGGCTCCGATACCAGCGCTGTTGCAATAGCCGCCGCGCTTAAGGCTGATATTTGTGAAATCTATACCGATGTAGAAGGGGTCTTCACTGCCGACCCAAATATCTGCCCGGATGCCAGAAAGCTGAATAAAATATCCTATGAGGAGATGCTGGAGATGGCGAGTCTGGGGGCCAAGGTTCTTCAGACCAGATCTGTTCAGTTTGCCAAAAAATATCAGGTGCCGATCCATGTAAGGTCTACTTTTGAAAACGGTACAGGTACTATTGTAACTAAGGAGGATCAGGATATGGAGAGTGTCATTGTTTCAGGTGTTACCTACGATAAAGATGAGGCTAAGATAACTGTCACAAAGGTACCTGATATGCCCGGCATTGCATCCAAACTATTTACCCCAATTTCTGAAGCCAATATTGTCGTAGACATGATAATTCAGAATGTAAGCACAGATGGTCTTACTGATCTGACCTTTACCGTTCCGCAGGCTGATTTTAAAAAAGCCATGGAATTGGTTATGGTTACGGCAAGAGAAATTAATGCTCAGGATGTATTGGCCGATACAAATATTGCAAAGGTTTCTATCGTTGGAATGGGTATGCGAAGTCACTCTGGAGTTGCCTCTAAGGTGTTTACTGTCCTTGCCAGGGAAGGGATAAATATTATGATGATAAGTACCTCTGAGATCAAGATATCCTGTGTAATCGAGTCTAAGTATACAGAATTGGCTGTAAGGATACTGCACGAGGCATTTGGCTTAGGAGAGAATAAGGAACTCTAGGATGAGACTGGTTAAGTTATACGATACTACTCTGAGGGATGGAACCCAGGCGGAAGACATATCCTTTTCTGTCGAAGATAAGATCAGGATTGTTGAAAAACTGGACGAGCTTGGTATTCACTATATTGAGGGTGGATGGCCAGGCTCAAACCCTAAAGATATGCAGTTTTTCAAAAAGATCCAGCATATACCTCTGCGCAATGCTAAAATCGTTGCCTTTGGCAGTACTGCCAGGGCAGGAACCCCTCCTAAAAATGACAGGAATATAAAAGCTTTACTCTATTCTCATGCATCTGCTGTCACTGTAGTGGGTAAGTCATGGGACCTCCATGTGAGGGACGCCTTGCGGATATCCCTGGAGGAGAATCTGGAGACTATCCACAACACATTGAAATTTTTGAAATCGAATATTCCGGAGGTTTTTTATGATGCCGAGCATTTCTTCGACGGTTATAAGGCCAATCCAGAGTATGCCTTAAAGACCCTCCAGGGAGCAGCCGATGCAGGGATTGATTGTCTTGTTTTATGTGATACCAATGGGGGGACTATACCCTTTGAGATAAGGAAAATTATAAAAGAAGTTCAAAAGAATATTAAGACCCCATTGGGAATCCATACCCATAACGACTCAGAGATGGCGGTAGCCAATTCTATAATTGCAGTTCAATCCGGGGTTGAACAGGTCCAGGGTACTATTAACGGGTATGGTGAACGGTGCGGAAATGCCAACCTCTGCTCGGTGATTCCCAATCTGAAATTGAAGTTGAACATGGACTGCATATCTGATGAACAGATGAGAAAGCTAAGAGAAGTGTCGAGATTTGTTAATGAACTGGCTAATCTTCGGCCCAATAAACACCAGGCATTCGTAGGAGATTCCGCCTTTGCCCATAAGGGCGGAATACATGTTAGCGCTGTCAAGAGGAACCCTGAGACCTATGAGCATATCAGGCCAGAATTGGTGGGGAATAAACAACGGATTCTGATCTCAGATCTCTCCGGTAAAAGCAATATCGTAGCCAAGGCTGCTGAATTTAATATAGACCTTAGAGACAACAACCCGATCACCCTTGAGATATTACAAAACATGAAGGAGCTTGAAAGCCAAGGCTATCAGTTTGAAGGAGCTGAGGCATCTTTCGAAGTCCTTATAAAGAAGGCCCTTGGAACTAAGAAAAAGTACTTTGACCTGATAGGCTTTAGGGTAATAGATGAAAAGGGGAAAGAGGATTCTCCTCCTCAGTCTGAGGCCACCATAATGGTTAAAGTAGGTGGTAAGATTGAACATACAGCCGCTGTGGGAAATGGTCCTGTCAATGCCCTGGACAATGCCCTTAGAAAGGCATTAGAGAAATTCTACCCAGAACTTAAGGACATGGAGTTGATAGACTATAAGGTAAGAGTCCTCTCCACAGGAGAAGGAACGGCCGCCAGGGTCAGGGTACTGATAGAATCAGGCGATAAAGAGGATAGATGGGGAACGGTAGGTGTCTCTCATAATATTATAGAAGCCAGCTGGCAGGCACTGGTAGACAGTATAGACTACAAGCTACTGAAAAAAAAATAAGAGTGGTGACTAAAAATTAATAGAAATGCTAAAAGAGAACAACTGCTGATCATCTTCTTTGGTGCCTTGTTTTTGATCCTTTCCTATTTTATTCACAAACCTTACACCATGGGATCAGACGACGGTCTGATAGTCCATAAAGAAAACGAGGGAACCTATATTGAAGTTTTGGGTGAAGTAAGAGCCCCGGGTATTTATAATTTCAATGAAGGGGTTACTATTGATGATGTCGTCAAAAGGGCC
>WOUX01000160.1 GCA_009773075.1 bacterium
TCATCTCCCGCATGTAATCCTCACTTGAAATTCCCTTTTCCTCCATGTAAGGCGTACTACCTCCAATCAGGGGATTTCCAGAGGTCCACAGCCTTTCCCGGTACATCCTCCGATACGATCCTCTCACATAGGGAAACTCTCCAGGCCGACCTATATCTTTTTCATAGTTCAGGTGGGCGATGTCTTCTGGGCAGTAGACTTCTTTTACCTCAATACCCGACTGGGTCTTCCCATCACCTTTGATAGTCCGGTCAGAATCACCACCAACTTTTCTCTCCAGTTTCTCCTGTGTTCCTGATATCTCTTGAATACTCATAATCCAACCTCCCACGATTGTTGATGCAAGGTTTACTAACCTACCGGTTTCTTTTGTCTCTTTGCTTCAGGAGTGATTGCAGCCTTTCAGACTCGTTAACCAGGATGCTTTTACTAACTTTAAGTTGTTCTTCTTGAGCAGAAACTCTCTTGATATGTTCCTTCAACATCTCGATGGAGCGTTCAATCACTTCCTTCTCCGTTGGATCCGGAGATTGAAAGAGTGACGATAATTCACTGATCTCATTCAGGCTAAGGCCAAGCAGATTCTTTGCCCTCTTGAGCAATTTTAAAAAATAGACGTCTCTTTCGGTATATCTCCTTCGATTGTAAGGATCCCTTGAAATCCCCCCCAATATGCCTATTTCCTCATAATAGCGAATAGATCGAGGTGTGAGTTTAACTTTCTCAGCCAGTTCTTTGGTTGTCATTGTCTTCTCAAACTCTCGCTTTTCAGATGTGCTTATTACCCCTCAAATTTTTCATGAACTTGTAAAAAGTCCAGCAACATTCCCTGGACGGTTAAGTCACCGCCTCACAAAAGGACGACTTTCTGCTATTTTATCAAATTCCCAACATAAAATTACTGAAAAATATTGCAAATTAAATATTTTATAGAAAATAAGATGGAGTCAAACACACACCACTTGTTAACACATTGACCATTTTCTAATATTTAGGAAACATAAGTTAACAGCTAACGTTAACTGGCATATTATCCTGATAATTAGCAGGATGTCAAGAATTTTTTTCAGAATTTTTTTCAACTTTTTTTAGTTAGAGGCGCAAGCCATAGAAAAACTGTTTAACCATGCCATGGTCATCTTCTTGGAAGCTAAAAAAACCAATGGGATGCGAATGGGGGATAGACGGAATGCGCAGAATGGGGGCGTAGCTCTACTGTTCCACTTTTATTGATCTGTCTGGATTTTTTAGTTTATTTATCATGCCTGTCAAGCAGTTTTAAAGCCCTTTTCATTATCAGCCAGGTAGTTAGCCAAATCCTTAAACTCCTCCAAACTGAGGGTCTCTCCCCTCCGCCCCGGGTCAATCCCGCATGCCTTTACTGCATTTAGCACGTCGCTAAAAAGTATACCAAGATTTAGAGTATTCTTTAGGGTGTTTTTTAGGGTCTTCCTCCTTTGGGCAAAAGACGCCCTTACCACGCTTTTGAAAATCTGTTCATCTTTAATTCCCATAATAAGGGATTCAGAGAAAACAAACCTTACCACAGCAGAATCCACTTTAGGCTGAGGGTAAAAAGAGTATCTGGGAATTAATAGCTCCTTAGAAACCGCAGCACTTATTTGAGAGAAGACCGACAGCACTCCATAATCCTTTGTCCCTGGATTGGCAACTATCCTATCTGCAACTTCCTTTTGAAACATTAAAATTGCCATAGACAAAGAGTTCTTATATTCTAATAACTTAAAAAGCAAAGGGGTAGAGAGACTATAGGGTATATTGCCCAAAACCTTTAATTTGCCTCCGTGTAATTTTGCGACTTCAGGGAAGTCGAAGAGTAAAACGTCTTGGGTAATCACCTCTACATTTTTGTCCTTAACAATCTCATCCTTTAGAAGCCCCACCAATGCCTTATCTATCTCGATTGCTAGTACTTTCCGAACCCTCGGAGCCAATCGCGTAGTCAACGCCCCTAGACCTGCACCTATTTCAACAACTACCTCATCCTTTTTTAAATCATATAGGGCTATAATCTCATCCAGTACCCTATCATCTACGAGAAAATTCTGGCCCAATTTCTTATTAGGACGGATTTTATAATTTTTTAACCGTGTTAATGAAGGAACCATACTATTTTGGCCACCTGGAAACAGCGTTTATATCCATAGATGAAATGATCCCTTTCCTTAAATAGTAATCACCAATCGCTGCAATCATTGCCGCATTGTCGGTACAGAGAATAGGCGAAGGTATAAATACCTTTAGGCCTTTTTCTTCAGCCATTTCCTTTAATCTGGTACGAAGCCTGGTATTGGATGCTACTCCACCAGCAAGAACAATTGTATCGACACCACTACTCAATGCCGCTGTAAGAGTCTTAATAACCAGGACATCAACTATTGCTTCTTGAAAACTGGCAGCAATATCATTGATCTGATCGGATATTAACTCCTTAGAATGAGTTCTTACGTAATTTAAAACCGCTGTCTTTATCCCACTAAAACTGAAATCGAGAGAGTTATGGGACATGAAAGCCCTGGGGAAGCTAATTGCCCCAGGATTCCCTTCTTTAGCCAATTGATCAATTACAATCCCTCCTGGGTACCCTAGATTCAAAAGCTTAGCAACCTTATCGAAGGCTTCTCCGGCAGCATCATCTCTGGTCTGCCCCAGCAACCGGCAGTCATCCAACCCATGAACCAGGTATAGACTCGTGTGCCCACCAGAAACTACTAACGATATAAACGGGAAACCCAGATTGTCCTCTTCCAAAAAGATAGCAGAGATATGACCTTCAATGTGATGTACCCCGATCATAGGTATATTTTTTACATAGGCTATTGATTTTGCCACTGATAGCCCCACAAGAAGAGAACCGACTAACCCAGGCCCTTGAGTCACAGCAATTCCCTGAATCTCATCCAGAGACAGGTTGGCCACAGCCAGGGCTTCATCTATTACCGGGATAATCGATTCAACATGTCTCCTTGAAGCAAGTTCAGGAACAACCCCTCCGAACTTGCTGTGCACATCGATTTGAGAATAGATTATGTTTGATAATATTTCCTTGCCATCCACCACTACAGCCGCAGCAGTTTCATCGCAGGAAGACTCTATGCCTAAGATTAACATAATAAAAGCCTTATCGTAACTGCTCAGGTGGATAGACTGTAGGCAGTTAGCCTGTAGGAAGAAATCATGTGCGACCTGAACAGATAGCCTGTAGACTGTAACCTAACAGCCTTCAGCCTACAGCCTAAACAACCTGAATAGTAAAGCCTTATCTTGAAACTATACCTGTCTAATTATCTCCTTAATAGCCTCATATAAGAGGTTAACTTCCTCTATAGTATTAAAGTAACCAAAGCTTATCCTGACACAGCCCTCCGGAAATGTCCCTATGGTCTTGTGTGCTTCAGGGGCACAGTGCAGCCCTGCCCTCACTAATATATCATAGACGTTATCCAGGATAAAACCCACATCCAGGGGGTTCAAGCCTTTGATATTAAAAGATACTATCCCTATCTTCTTTTCCTGGCTTTCATGTCCATACGATTCAATTTCTTCAAACTCATTTAATCTGTTGGTCAGCTCGGTCGACAAACATATTTCTTGCTTCCTTATCTTTTCAATCCTCTCTGTTTGGATGAAACTAATTCCAGCTCCAAGACCGATTATGCCAGGGGTATTTAAGGTACCACTCTCAAACTTTTCAGGCAGATTCTCTGGTTGAGTTTCAAGCTCAGAACTCCACCCTGTTCCTCCTTGTAATAGAGGTCTTAATTCAATGCCATCCCTTATATAGAGGAATCCGGTCCCCTGGGGACCAAGTAATGCCTTATGCCCTGGACATGCCAGCATATCTATCCCTAGTTTTTGTACATCTACCATAATTGTTCCAGCCGTTTGAGAAGCATCCACCATGAAGAAAATACCGTTATCTTTAGCAATGCAGCTTATATCCTCTATCGGCAGGAGGGTCCCTGTTACATTGGAAGCATGGGTTGTAACTATCAATCTGGTATTGATCTTAATTGCTTTATGAAGTTCATATGGGTCTAAATACCCTTCTCTTGAACACCTAACTACTGTTGTTTCTACCCCCTCCTTTGCCAATGCTTTTAATGGTCGGAGCACAGAATTGTGTTCCATGGAGGTGGTAATTACATGATCACCTGGATTGAGTAATCCTTTAATCCCTAAGTTAATTGCCTCAGTTCCATTATGTGTAAAGACAATGTTGGAAGGGTTTGATATATTAAAAAATTTGGCTATGGTTTCTCTGACATCGGTTATTAGGCGGTTTGCCTCTATCCCCCATTTATGCCCTGACCTGCCTGGATTGGCACCTATATTTCGAAAAACGTGATTAACTGTTTGGTATACAGCCTCTGGTTTAGGAAAGGAGGTGGCAGCATTATCCAGGTAGATTGGCATGTTTTAAACCTCTTTGAGACTGGGCAAATAAAATAAAACTGTTCCTGATACTAGCCTAACATTCATGCAATTTCAAGGTATTTGTGGAGACATACTGTATTGGAGAATGTCCATTTTTGTGTCAAAAATTCCTTGTTGTCAAAAATTCCTTGTCAAGAGTAAATAGAAATGTCCGCTTTTGTAGCAAATGAATTGTCCGCTTTTTCTGTT
>WOUX01000161.1 GCA_009773075.1 bacterium
TTTGGAGATTCTCTGATTATTCCCCTTTTAATATCTAGGAACCCTGGGGCTCCTATACATATCCCTTTGACCTCTTTGGAAAGTTGTTTTGAGATTTCAATGGCATCTCTTAATAGGTCTATTATTTGATTAATTACCCTATCTTTTCCCTCTTTGGCCATAGTTGGTCTTTTTATGCTTTTAAGAATACTACCCTCTTGGTCCACTATTCCTAACCTAAGATTAGTGCCCCCCAGATCCACGCCTATAGCGGCAACTTTAATATTTGATTTGTTCATGAGACCTCTTATATCTAACAATTAATATTGATTGCCCTGCAAGAACCACAAAATCAACATTATAGCAAACTTAAGCCCTGCAAAATCAATAGGGTTAGTACTCAGGTTGTTCAGGCTGAAGGCTGTCAGTCGTGCATAATTTTCTCCTATAGGCTAACTGTCTACAGCCTATCCACCTGAGCAGTTAGAATTCTATTCCACATATGGTTTAGGGTCAAGAACTTTCAATATCCTAAAATCCGATATTGCTTTCGGTAGGAAGGGAGGATAGAATTGCCTATAATCTTCTTTTATATACGGTATCGATATTTTATCATTTTTTTATTGACAAATTGAATTAAATAAGAACAGATACAATAAGTTGCATGGTAATGGCAGCAGAAAATTTTATTGGAGTGAGCTTAGATGGTTTAAAGTTGAAGGAGGTAGATAGCTATGTATTGTGGGTTTACTGAAGAGCAGGAGATGTGGAGGAAGACGGTTAACGATTTTATGGACAAGGAGGTAGGCAGGGAGTACTGTCGGAAGGTTTATCAAGAGAGACAGTATCCGTATGAATTCTATGATAAGGTTGTGAAACAGGGTTGGCTAGGGTTGATGATCCCTGAAAAGTATGGAGGAGTAGAATCCGATGTGGTCATGTATACCATAATGAATGAAGCCCTGGCCAAGTTTGGGGTAGATATTGCCACCTCTGTAAGTGTAAGTGCTTTTTCAGCGATGAACATTGTCCACCATGGCACAGAAGAGCAGAAGGATCGATATCTCTCCCGGGTAGTAAAGGGTGAAATAAGGTTCTCGATCTCGATCACCGAACCGAATGCCGGCTCTGATGCAGCATCTCTTGCCACATCGGCAAGGCTTGATGGAGATCATTTCATTGTCAACGGTCAGAAGGTCTTTGCCTCCGCTGCCCATGCCAAAAACAACATTATGTGCATGGGGGTAAGGACAGACACATCCCTGCCGAAACACAAAGGGATATCCGTTTTACTGGTGCCGAATGACCTTCCGGGTCTTGAGATGAGGCGTCTTGACACACTCGCCAGGCGGGCGACCGGAACCAATGAGGTCTTTCTCGATAACGTAATGGTCCCGAAAGAGAATTTGCTCGGTGAGCTCAACGGTGGTTGGAAGATACTTACCGGCCATTTGGAGATAGAGAGGACGGCTGTTGCAGGGATGAACGTTGGGAATGCCCAGACAGCCGTTGATGATGCCATACGGTATGCAAAAGAGAGAGAGCAATTTGGTAGACCAATAGGTCAATTCCAGGTCATAAAGCACATGCTTGCCCAGATGCAGTTAGAGGTGGATGCGGCAAGGCTTTTGACATACCGGGCTGCGGCGATCACGGACATGGGAATCCCTTGCAGGAAAGAGGTATCTATGGCAAAGCTCTTTGCATCGGAGACCCTTTTCAAGGTAGCAACCCAGGGTATGCAGATTATGGGAGGCTATGGTACCATGCCAGAATACGATATGGAGAGGTACTTTAGGGAAGGTAAACAGGCAACCATCGGTGGCGGAACATCACAGATACAGAGAGGTATTATCGCTAGAGAATTGGGGTTGTAGTGAAAAAGTTTATCCTGTCTGGAGATATGTTTTTTTGTAACTACTCAGGTAGGCACAAAGTCGAGAGATATGAAGAGAATGAGTTGCTTAAGTTCCCATAAGATGTTTACAAAGCGGTATTTGGACAGGTTGTGTCCTGCATTTCGATCGTATTCCTACAACTTTGTTCCTATGTGCCTTTGTCTCTTTGTGCCTGAATAGTTATGTTTTTTAAGAAAGGAGAAAGCATGATCTACAAGTACTTCGATGAGTTGGAAATAGGGGAGAAGACGGTATCAGAGAGGGCGAGGACCATTACTGAAACAGACGTAGTATTTTTTTGCTACTTCACAGGTAACTGGTATGAACTTCACTCCAATGTGGAGTATGCCAGAAAGACTCAATTTGGTGAGAGACTGGTACAGGGTTCTCTGACCTTTGCTATCGCTGCCGGATTGCAGATGGTAAGGCATGATGTAGTTATGGCGTTCTACGGTCTTGATAAAATGAGATTCCCAGCGCCTGTAAAGATTGGGGATACCCTGCGTGCAGAGGCAGAGGTAGTCGATAAAGAGGTGAAAGGGGATGATCGTGGGGTTGTGACCATAAAACAGACCATCCACAACCAGAGGGATGAGACGGTAGCAATTATGTTTTGGAAGTTGTTGGTTAAGAGAAAAAAGTAAAAGGAGGAGAGATAGGCAGATACTTCTTTGGTTTTCTAGCAGTCTATATATAAGGGGGGGATGTAAAATGAAAAAGGTGAGGATCGGATCTGGTTCGGCGTATTGGGGTGACATGTTGGACCCTGCTGTTGAGTTGGTAAAAAAGGGCGATATAGGCTACATTGGATTTGATCACCTTGCAGAATTGACAATGGCTTTATTGCAGAGGGCAAAGACCAAGGATCCTGCAACAGGATATATTCCCGATATAATCCCATGGATGAAGGCGATACTGCCTACCTGTGCCGAGAAGGGTATAACGGTGATTTCCAACGGTGGCGGCGCCAACCCCGAAGCGGGAGGAGATGAGGTTGTAAAGCTTGCAAAAGAGTTGAATTTAACGGGGTTAAAGGTAGGGGTAGTAGTTGGGGATGATATATTCGGCAAACTGGATGAGATGAGTGCCAAAGGTATAAAGTTTAAGAACATGGACACAGGGGAAGAGGACATTAACAGAATTAGGGACAAAATCGTGGCTGCTAACGCATATATTGGTGCTGATTCCATCATAGAGGCTCTTCAGGAAGGGGCGAAAGTCATAGTTGCCGGTCGGGTTTCTGATAATGCCCTCTATGTAGGTCCGTTGATGTATGAGTTTGGCTGGAGTTTTAATAATCCGGATTGGGATTTGATCGGGGCTGCGATAACTGTAGGCCATATAATTGAGTGCGCAGAGTGCTGTACAGGTGGTATGTCCAATATGTGGAAGGTTGCCCCGAGGCTTTGGGATATTGGCTTTCCTATAGCAGAGGTATACGAAAACGGTGATGCGATTATAACCAAGACCCCAGACTCTGGTGGATTGGTCAATCAATGGACCATTAAGGAGCACCTGATCTACGAGGTACACGACCCGTCCAATTATCTTATGCCCGATGGGATAGCTGATTTTACTGCATTAAAGCTGGAAGAGATAGGGAAAGATCAGGTTAAGGTAACCAAGATGAAAGGCAAACCCAGACCTTCTGAGCTTAAGGTGTGCATTGGTTACAGAGATGGTTTTATTGGGGAAGGGCAGGTATTTTTTCCGTGGCCGGATGCCTATGAAAAGGCAAAGAAGGGCGCCGAGACAGTGAGGGAAAGGCTCAAAAAGGTGAACCTCGATGCCGAGGAACTTCGAATAGACTATATCGGCGTCAATACGCTCCACGGAGAGGTAGCCCCGGAACCTACATCGGAACTAAACGAGGTGGGATTGAGGGTCGTTGCCAAGACGAAGACGAAGGAGGAAGCAGAAAAAGTAAGAAGGGAGGTAACACATCTCTGGACAATAGGTTCAGTAGGATCAAGCTTTGGGGTCCCCCTCCCTATTAGGCCGGGCTACCCTGGTACCAAGAGAAGAAGTTCCCACCAGGGCTATTATAAAGGAGGTCAGGTAAGAATGAAAAAGGTCAGATTAAAGGATCTAGCCTACGCCAGATCCGGCGACAAGGGTGATGTAAGTAACATCGGGTTGATGGCATTCAATAAGGAGAATTATGAAATAATTAAACGAGAGGTAACCCCTGAAAAAGTAAAAAAACACTTTAAGGGGATGGTAAAGGGGGATGTGAAGATTTATGAGATGCCTAACCTCGATTCCCTGGAGATAGTTCTTTACAACGCCCTGGGTGGAGGTGCAACACGGACCCTTCGCCTGGATCAGACAGGGAAGTCCATGGGGCAGGCATTGCTATGGATGGAAGTGGAAGTTTAACTAATTGCTGCCCTAAATGCTAAAGAATTTAGGCGATAACCTATTTGAAAGGGGGAAAAAATGCCGTTTGAACTTTCGGAAGAAGAAAAGGCCATCCAAAGGACTGTGAGAGAATTTGCCAGAAAAGAGCTGGCACCTTTCGTGGCCCAAATAGAGGAAGAGGACGAAATACCGCCCATCGTTTCTGAGAAACTGAAAGAGCTTCGGATAACCGGTTTGCCCTTTGAGGAAAAGTATGGAGGGGTTGGGTCTACCTTTACCAGCTTTATTGTGGCAGTGGAAGAACTGGGCCAGGTGTGCCCTCCTATAGCGAATCTTCCTATGGAGGGAGTTATGACCTCTCTTGCCTTGCGGCGGTTTGGTACAGAGGAACAAAAGAAGAAGTATATGATCCCTTTGGTAAAGGGAGAAAAGAAGGCATGCTGGGCATTTACAGAACCGGCTACGGGGTCTGACCCCAGAGCCTTTGAAACCAGGGCGGTATTGGATGGGGATGAATACGTGTTAAACGGGACCAAGAGGTTTGCGTCAGGGGTTTTTACAGCCGATTTTGCGACTATCTTTGCGAAGACCAAAGGGGACAAGATAGGTGCTTTCATCGCTGAAACCGGTGGGGAAGGGTTTATCCGTGGTAAGAGGGTCAGGCTTATGGGGATGAGGGGGTTGGCGACAGGTGACCTCATATTGGAGAATTTCCGTGTGCCCACGGAGAATGTTTTAGGGAAGGATGATGAGGGGTTTAAGGTCTTGCTGGAGATAGAGGCTGAGAGCAGGATCAGAAGTGCGGCATTGAGTGTAGGGATGGCTCAAGCAGCCCTGGATGAGGCAGTTGCCTATTCAAAACAGAGATACCAAAGAGGCCATCCTATCTCTGATTTTCTCTCCATAAAATGGCAGTTAGCAGAGATGGCAATGAAGGTAGAGGCGGCCAGGTATCTGGTTTACAGGTGTGCATACCAGAGAGACCAGGGTAAAAGCATAAGGAAGGACTCGGCCATAGCAAAGCTCTTCTGCTCCACTACTGCCAGAGAAGTAACCAGTATCTCTTTGCAGGTTCATGGGTGTTACGGGTATACAAAAGAATTTAAGATAGAACGCCTGTACAGGGATGCTAAGCTCAACGAAGTTGCAGGAGGAAATGCGGACATACAGAGGGTCATAATAGCCAATGAGCTATTGCAATAGGCGGCAGATTTTGTTGACCGTTGACCATTCACCGTTAAACCGTTAACAGAGAAGACTTTCTACTGTGCTTCACTATGGGAGGTGACGATGGAATTTCAAGATATTGTCTATAAGAAAGAGGATAGTGTGGTTACAATAACAATGAATAAACCCAACCGAAGAAACGCATTGAGCATAGATATGGGTAAGGAGATAAAGAGCGCCCTTGAGAGAGCCTCTCAAGACAATGAAGTGAGGGCGGTTGTTATTACCGGTGCCGGCTCTGCATTCTGTTCCGGCATAGACCTTCCCCAGGGAGAAAAGATAGTGGATATGACTCCTGTTGAGGTTAGAGAGGAGATATATGCGGTTTTTCAGGGAGTAATCAGAGCGATCGTTGAATTGCCAAAGCCAGTGATAGCATCGGTGAATGGACCGGCCATAGGAGCAGGGTTTGATGTGTGTCTGGCATGCGATATCAGGATAGCAGCGGAAGACGCCAGGTTCAGTGAGTTTTTCGTCAGGATAGGCACATTGCCAGGGATGGGGGGGATGTTTTTTCTTCCTCAATTGGTAGGCATAGGGAAGGCCAATGAACTGGCCTTTACCGGCGATATAATAGACGGTGTTGAAGCAGAACGCATAGGTTTGGTAAACAAGGTAGTCCCGTCGGATCAGTTGGAAAAGACGACAGAAGAATTTGCCAACAAGCTGGCCAGGGGAGCAACTAAGGCCATAGGCATGATAAAGATGGGGATCAGACGGGGTATTGGGTCTAACCTTTCCTCGGAACTCGAATTCGCATCTTTTGCCCAGAGTGTCTGTATAAAAACAGAGGATGCCAGGGAAGGCTTCAAAGCAGCTTTGGAAAAGAGAAGGCCTGAATTCAAAGGAAAGTAAGAAAGGAGAATGGCTATGGGGTACGAAGATATAATATTCAGGAAAGAGAACAGAGTGGCTACCATAGTGCTCAACAGACCCGACAGT
>WOUX01000162.1:0-1004 GCA_009773075.1 bacterium
CAGTTAACAGTTGGCAAAAATGCTTCAAGCTTTATATAAACAGTGAGCTTGAGCCTGCTGTTGTAATTAAACCGTGAAAGGTTACTTTTTTTAAGGTAGATAGAGAGGAGGCGGTTGAATTGATAAATTTAAATTATACGCTATTTATTCAAATTATAGTTTTTCTTACAGTTTTATGGGTGTTGACTAGATTTCTTTTTAGACCAGTCATTGATACTTTAGACGAAAGGCTGGAAAAGACAGAAGGCTTAAACAAAAAGGGGAAGGAAATAGAAGAAGAGACCAAAAAAAAGGCAGCGGAGTATGAGGATAGACTTAAGGAAGCGAGAGACAGAGCGCTAGAAATGAGAGATGGTTTTAAAAAAGATGGTTTAGAAGAAGAAAAAAAGATAATAAGGGCTGTTGCAAAAGAGGCGAAAGATGTTATAGAAGAGAAGAAGGGGGGGGTATATAAGGATATAGAGCGCGTAAAAAGCGAGTTGGGGAAACGAATAGAGGAAAATTCCCGAGATATAGCAGAAAAGGTTTTGGGAAGGAGAATAGAGTAATGGAGAAGGAGATGTGGGGCTTAATATGGAAAGCCACAAACTTTGCAATTTTGGTCGTACTTCTTTATAAACTTCTAGCCAATCGCATAAAAACCTATTTTAAAAGTAGAAGCGTAAGTATAGAAAAGGCTATAAGAGAAGCAGAGAAAATAAAGAAAGAAGCGGAAAAGAAGTATGAAGAATTAAAGGAAAAACTGCAAAACATAGACAAAGAGGCAGAAAATATTGCAGAGCTTTTTAGAAGAGAAGGTTTGGCTGAAAAAGAGAGAATTATAGAAAGCGCAAAAAAAGAGGCAGAAAAGATAAAAAGACAGGCCATCCAAACAATAGAGCAGGAAGTAGCAAGAGCAAAAGGGATGATTAGAAAAGAGGTTGCCGAATCAATATTCAAAATGGCAGCAGACCTAATAAGTAAAAAGCAAAACGATGACGATAACAAAAAGATTATAAAAGAAT
>WOUX01000162.1:1021-7126 GCA_009773075.1 bacterium
ATTGATAAGCACTAGCATTACAAGACGATATGCGGAAGCACTAATCAGCATCGGAGTAGAGGAAGATAGTTGTGAAAAGTTCGAGACCGAACTCACAAAAATAAAAAATACTCTGGATGAAAACATTGAATTAAGAAATGTTCTATACAGCTCTGTATATCCAATAAAGGAAAGAAAGGGGATATTGAAGGAAGTTCTTAAACGACTTGACGTTTCAAAAAACGTTGAGAACTTTTTTAATCTTTTAATAGACAAGAAGAGAATAGAGTTTTTCCCTCATATCTTTAAAAGGTATGGGGAGATACTCGACCAGATTGTCGGCAGAGTCAGAGCTAAAGTCATTGTCGCAAAAGATATGCCCGAAGAGTTGGTTTCTAAACTCAAAGAGTCTCTGGAAAGGCACTCTGGGAAAGAAGTTCTGTTAGAAATACAAAAGGACCCAACTATTATAGGTGGTGTAATAACGAAGTTAGGGAATGTTGTCTTTGACGGCAGTATCAGGACACAGCTTGAAAAGATAAAGAAATCAATAGTAAGGGGGGAAGAGGGTTAAATGCAGATTAGAGCAGAGGAGATAAGCGAAATAATCAAAAAGCAGATAAAGGAATATGACAGAGAGATCGATGTTAGTGAAACGGGCACGGTTCTCTCGGTAGGGGATGGGATTGCCAGGGTATATGGTTTAGAAAATGCTATGGCAGGGGAACTAATAGAGTTTCCAGGAGAAATCTACGGAATGGTTTTAAACCTGGAAGAAGATAATGTTGGGATAGCTATCCTGGGGGAAGACATACACATTAAAGAGGGAGATACAGTAAAAAGGACAAACAGGATAACAGAGGTACCTGTAGGCGAAGAACTTATAGGAAGAGTCGTAAACGCTCTTGGCCAGCCTTTGGACGGCAAGGGATCTATTAAAACTAAAGAGTTCCGGCCAATAGAAGCAAAGGCACCCGGTGTTGTTGCCAGAACACCGGTTAAGGAACCCTTACAAACAGGCCTTAAGGCTATTGATTCTATGATTCCCATTGGTAGGGGGCAAAGAGAACTCATTATTGGTGACAGGCAGACAGGTAAGACAGCCGTGCTAGTTGATACTATTATAAACCAGAAAGACACAGATGTTTTTTGTATCTATGTTGCGATAGGACAAAAGAGGTCAACTATAGCCAGGGTTGTCGACACGTTAGATAAGTTTGGCGCTATGGACTATACGACTGTAATTTCTGCATCAGCGTCTGACCCGGCACCATTACAGTTTATCGCCCCGTATTCAGGTTGTGCCATGGGTGAGTATTTTAGGGATAATGGCAAACACGCCCTGGTTATATATGATGATCTATCGAAACACGCTGTTGCCTATAGACAGATGTCGCTTCTCTTAAGGCGTCCCCCAGGAAGGGAGGCATATCCCGGAGACATATTCTATTTGCACTCAAGATTGCTGGAGAGAGCTGCAAAGATGAACGAAAAATTAGGAAGCGGTTCCCTGACAGCCCTGCCTGTTATTGAAACCCAGGCAGGGG
This sequence comes from bacterium, assembly GCA_009773075.1. Lineage (GTDB taxonomy): Bacteria > Desulfobacterota > UBA8473 > UBA8473 > UBA8473 > UBA8473. The sequence continues at coordinate 2,548 of WOUX01000162.1, forward strand.
ACGTGTCTGCTTACATTCCGACAAATGTCATATCTATTACGGATGGCCAGATATACCTCGAGCCTGATCTCTTCTATGCAGGGATAAGACCCGCAATTAACGTAGGATTATCCGTCTCACGAGTTGGTGGTAATGCCCAGAATAAGGCAATGAAGCAGGTTGCAGGAAGTTTAAGGCTAGATTTGGCTCAATATCGCGAACTGGCAGCATTTGCCCAATTTGGAAGCGATTTGGATAAGTCCACACAAGCCCAGTTGGCGAGAGGAAGCAGGTTGACAGAGCTGTTGAAGCAGGGGCAGTATAAACCAATTCCTGTGGAAAAACAGATATTGATTATTTATGCCGGCACAAAAGGATTTGTTGATGGATATCCCGAGCATGTTCTGGGAAAATATGAAGAACAGCTTTTCAAGTTCTTCGATGAAAAGCATGGAGATATTTTAGCAGACATTAAAGAGAAAAGGGAAATTGATAGTGCGCTTGATGACAGGACAACAAAAGCGCTGACCGAATTTAAAGGAATATTTACCCCGTGAGAGGTTGAGTCAATATGGCCACATTAAGAGATATAAGAAGAAGGATAGGCAGTGTTAAGAATACACAGACGATAACTAGAGCTATGCAGATGGTTGCTGCAGCCAAATTGAGACGGGCACAGGAGAACGCGTTAAAAGCCCGACCTTATGCAGAAAAGATGGGGGAAGTGTTAAGCAGCTTAGCGCTGAGGACACAAGGAGACGCCCACCCACTCCTTGAAAGACGGGAGGCAAAGAGAGCTAGAATTATAGTAATTTCGGCAGAACGTGGCCTCTCTAAGGCAGAGGGGATTGTAAAAGAGAACAAAAAGAGGTCAATAGAAACATCGCTGGTAGCGGTTGGCATAAAGGGACGGGATTACTTTAAAAGGAGAAAATATGATAGATATAAAGAGTATATAGATGTCCTTGGAGATTTAAAATACAGCCTTGCCTCTGATATTGGAAGGGATATGGTAGAGTCCTACGGGGACAAGGCAGTCGACGAGATCGGCTTGGTCTATACAAAATTTCGCTCCACGATGAGACAAGAGGTAGTCGCGGAGACACTTTTGCCAATTAAGCCTATGGAAACAGAACCAGGGGAATCGGTTATAGATTATATCTACGAGCCTGATGAAGAAAGGATATTGAAAGAGATCCTTCCACGGTACGTTGAGGTTCAGATATTCAAGGCATTGTTGGAGTCAGTAGCAAGTGAATACGCTGCAAGGATGATGGCTATGGAGGCTGCAACCAAAAATGCCGGCGAATTGATTGAGAGCCTTACCTTATCCTACAATAAAGCAAGGCAGGCAACTATTACAAAGGAGATGCTGGATATTGTAGGTGGATCGGAAGCATTAAAATAAGTTAGAGCCATAAGGAGGAGGAAAAGAGGAAAATGGAAACGAAGGGAAACGTTGTACAGATTATTGGACCGGTAGTTGATATCAGGTTTAGAGAAGGGAGTCTTCCCCCTATATACGGGGCAATAGAGTTAACAAACCCGGCCATAAGCGATAAATTAGGCAACCTTATTGTCGAGGTAGCGCAACACGTGGGAGACAATACAGTAAGGTGTATCGCCATGGATACAACCGATGGTTTGTCTAGAGGAATGGAGGCTGTGTATAAGGGTAATCAGATTACTATGCCTGTGGGAAAAGAGACTTTAGGCAGAGTAATAAATGTTATCGGAGAACCCGTGGATGAATTGGGGCCTATAGGTGAAAAGAAGAGATATCCTATCCATCGCCCAGCCCCGGATCTGGTCGATCAAGACACCTCTGTTGTACCATTTGAGACAGGGATTAAGGTAATCGACCTGTTGGAACCATACCCCCGAGGAGGAAAGGTAGGATTATTTGGAGGTGCAGGGGTTGGAAAAACCGTTATAATCATGGAATTAATTCACAACATTGCCAGAGAACATGGTGGGTTTTCTGTGTTTGGTGGGGTTGGAGAGCGGACCAGAGAGGGTAACGATCTATGGTTAGAGATGAAAGAATCAAAGGTTATAGACAAGACCGCTCTTGTTTATGGTCAAATGACAGAGACCCCTGGGGCCAGAGCGAGGGTAGGACTTTCTGCTCTAACTGCAGCTGAATACTTCAGAGATGAAGAAGGGCTGGACGTCCTGTTATTCATAGACAATATCTTTAGATTTACACAGGCAGGGGCAGAGGTTTCAGCCTTGCTGGGACGCATGCCATCGGCTGTGGGCTATCAGCCTACTCTGGCAACCGATCTAGGGGAGCTGGAAGAAAGGATTACGTCAACAAAAAATGGCTCAATTACCTCAGTTCAGGCGGTATATGTTCCTGCAGACGACCTGACCGATCCAGCGCCGGCAACTACCTTTGCTCACCTGGATGCGACATCTGTTTTGTCTCGACAAATCGCAGAGCTGGGGATATATCCAGCTGTTGACCCGCTTGATTCCACATCTAGGATCCTTGATCCCCAGATACTGGGAGAGGAGCATTATAGGGTAGCCAGGGAGGTTCAGACAATTCTTCAACGGTATAAGAACCTTCAAGATATTATTGCCATCCTTGGGATGGAGGAGCTTTCTGAAGAGGATAAGCTCATAGTGACGAGGGCAAGGAAGATTCAGAGATTTCTATCTCAGCCATTCTTTGTAGCTGCAGAATTTACTGGCACAAAAGGTGTGTATGTTAAAACAGAAGATACTATAAAGGGCTTTAAAGAGATAGTAGAAGGGAAGCATGATGATCTTCCAGAGCAGGCATTCTATATGGTAGGGACGATAGAGGATGCACTTCAAAAAGCAGAGCGGTTGATGGCTGCATAACGAATTGAGGGAGAAATGTCTGTGGAAGGGAAAATTTTTTTGGATATAGTTACACCAGAAAAGTCTGTAATAAAGGAGGAGGTTAGTGAAATAACCGCCCCTGGAGAAGAGGGCGAATTCGGGGTTCTTCCCGGGCATACCCCTTTTATTACAACATTGAAAATTGGAGAAATTAAATACCGGAAAAATGGAAGCCCAAGCTATCTTGCAGTAAACTGGGGTTTTGCAGAGGTGACAGGCAATAGGGTTTATATCTTGGTTGAGACTGCTGAAAAAGCTGAGCAGATAGATTTAAAAAGGGCTGAAGCGGCCAGAGCCAGGGCAGAAGAGAGAATTAAAAAGGCAGGTAAGGAAGAGATAGACTATGCAAGAGCCCAAGCGGCGTTGAGCAGGGCTCTAGTGAGGCTTCAGGTTGCTTCAAGGGCGAGATAAGCCCGAGGCTATATCCCTTAAAGAGGGGACGGGTTTAAAAACCCTGCCCCTTTTTTATTTTGAGCGAGGAAAAATTTTTTCAGAGAAGGATTAATGTGAGAGAAATAGTTGCTGTAATTCTGGCTGCTGGTAAGGGCACAAGGATGAAGTCCAATTTGGTGAAGGTGCTTCATCCATTGATGGGTGAGCCCATGTTGTCCTTCCCCATAGAGGTGGCCAGAAAGATAAATTCTCAAGATATTATACTGGTAACAGGCTATCAGTCGGAGCTTATAAGGGAGAGGTTTAAGGGGGAAGGGCTGACTTTTGTCGAACAGAAAGAGCAGCTGGGTACAGGGCATGCTGTTTTGTGTACAAAAGACACCCTGAAGGATTTTAAAGGAGACATATTAATACTCTGTGGCGATGTGCCCCTAATCAAGGAGGATACTATCAGGGCATTGATAGAGGTTCATCAAGGAAGCAAATCCGGGGTTGCCGTTTTAACAACGAAGCTCCCAAATCCTAAGGGGTATGGAAGAATAATTAGAGGTGATGATGGCGAGATTTTAAGGATTGTGGAAGAGAGAGACGCTACCGATCTGGAGAGAAAAGTTAAGGAAGTCAACACAGGGATATACTGTGCAAAAGCTGGCTATCTCTTTAATGCCCTACAGATGATTGGCAGAGGAAATAAGCAGTCAGAGTATTATTTGACCGATATCATAGCGATAGCCACAGAGGTTCATGAAAAGATAACCGGCTTTTTAGCAGAGGACCTTTTAGAGGTGATGGGGATAAACAATAGAGAAGAACTGGCAAAGGCGAACGAGGTCATTAGAAAAGACATACTCTATAAACTAATGATGGAGGGGGTAGGCATTATAGACCCCAGGACAACGTTCATAGAAAGGGACGTCAGGATAGGAAGAGACACGGTGATTTATCCCAATTGCTATATACAAGGCACCTCACAAATAGGGAAAGAATGCATAATTGAACCCGGATCCATGATTACCAATTCTATAATTGGTGATAGCGTGATCATAAAGGCTTGTTGTGTTATCAGTGATAGTAAGATAGCCAATGAAGTTGTAATTGGCCCGTTTGCCCATTTGAGACCCGACACGGAGTTAAAGGATAAAGTTAAGATAGGAAATTTTGTGGAGATTAAGAAGTCAAAGATTGGAGAAGGAAGCAAGGCCTCTCACCTGAGCTATTTAGGAGATGCCATACTGGGTAAAGGGGTAAATGTTGGGGCAGGAACCATTACCTGTAACTACGATGGATTGAAAAAACATCAGACAATCATAGAAGACAATGTATTTATAGGGAG
>WOUX01000163.1 GCA_009773075.1 bacterium
GAATGTTGTCGCATTACCACCTGTCTTCCTGGATGAACTGTTCATAAAAAAACTTGATCAAAAATCTAAAGGGGGGTACGATGTTATTCCGTATCCCTACTTATACCGAAAAAAACCTTGCCTTAAGATATGGATGTTGCTAAAATAAGCGGTTTGTTGAAGATGTTCTCCTGGATGGTAAATTTAAGGGAGGAGAAATGTTAGCAAAGGTTTTAAGCAGCGCTATCCTTGGGGTTGATGCCTATAAAGTCGAGGTAGAGGTTGATATAACCCGTGGCCTGCCATCCTTCTCCACTGTTGGTCTCCCTGAGGGTGCGGTAAGAGAAAGCAAAGAACGGGTAAAATCTGCTGTGAAAAACTCAGGATATGAATTTCCATCAAAGAAGATTACAGTAAATCTGGCCCCGGCCGATATCAAAAAAGAAGGCACCGCCTTTGATTTGCCTATAGCTATAGGAATACTGGTTGCCACTGAGGTAGTCAAAACGAGTAAACTGGCTGACTTTTTAGTCCTTGGGGAACTCTCCTTGGATGGAAGAATAAAACCTATCAAAGGATCCCTCCCAATAGCGGTAGCAGCTAGAGAAAAAGGCATCAAGGGGATAATTGTACCCAGGGACAATGCCAGAGAAGGTGCGGTAGTAAAGGGGGTCGATGTTCTGGCAGTTGAGACTTTGGCAGATGTAGTCGACTTTCTGAACGACTCTCTGTCCATCGAACCGACCACCGTGGATTTAGAGGATATTTTTAAGAACAACCTGGCATACCCGATTGATTTTAATGAGGTGAAGGGACAGGAACATGCCAAAAGAGCCTTAGAGATAGCCGCTGCCGGAGGGCATAATGTAATCATGGTAGGCCCTCCTGGTTCCGGAAAGACGATGCTTGCCAAGAGAGTCCCTACCATCCTGCCGGATATGTCTTTTGAAGAGGCAATAGAGACTACCAAGGTACATAGTGTGATGGGGTTGCTCGACAATAACAGTGCCCTGATAGTTACACGACCCTTTCGCTATCCCCACCACACTATCTCCGATGCGGGATTGGTCGGGGGTGGGCAGGTTCCTAAGCCTGGAGAAGTGAGCCTCTCACATAGCGGAGTTCTCTTTCTGGATGAGCTGCCAGAATTTAAGAAGAACGTGCTGGAGGTCATGCGGCAGCCTATGGAAGACGGTAGGGTTACCATTTCCAGGGCAGTAACCTCCCTGAGCTATCCTGCTCAATTTATGCTTGTTGCTGCAATGAATCCATGTCCATGTGGATTTTACACTGATCCTCATCATGAATGCAGCTGCACAATTCCTCAAATTCGAAAGTACAAAGCAAGGGTATCGGGGCCTCTATTGGACCGGATTGATATACATATCGAAGTGCCATCAGTGAGGTATAAAGACCTCTCTGATGAGAGATCAGGAGAACCTTCTGAAAGTATCAAAAAAAGGGTAAACTCTGCCAGGGGTACACAGATTAAACGATTCCATGACGGTAAAATCCACTGTAATGCTCAGATGACCTCCCGGTATATTAAAAAGTATTGTCAAATAGGAGAAGAATCAAAGAGACTTTTAGAAACAGCTATAGACAAACTAGGACTGAGTGCCAGAGCATATACTCGAATTCTCAAGGTCGCCCGTACTATAGCTGACCTTGAGTGCAGAGATGAAATAACCTCATATCATATCTCTGAGGCTATTCAATACCGAAGTCTTGATAGAAATCCTTTTTAGAACGCCAAACCACTAGCGAAGAGAGAAAATGCAACCCAACAAAAACAAATCTGGTACAAAGAGAATAAAATTTCAACGAAAAAGGAATATAAAACGTATAAAATTCATCTCCATCATTCTTCTTAGATTGCTTTAATGCTCTCGGTCGGTGGGATTTATTATTATTTCAGGCAAAATCTGCCGGATATTTCTTCACTAAAAAATTATCATCCAAATATTACAAGTAAGTTTTATTCTGATGAGGGAGGGTTGATAGGCGAATTCTATCTTGAGAAACGGATCATAGTCCCTATAACAAGAATACCCAGGATAGTTATAAATGCCTTCATCTCTGCCGAAGACAGCGATTTTTATAAACATAAGGGTATTAGCCCTGTGAGTATAATTAGAGCCTTTTTAAAAAACATCTGGGCAGGTAGAATTGTTCAGGGAGGCAGCACAATCACCCAACAGGTAACGAAATACTTTTTGCTCTCGTCAGAGAAGAGTTTTTCGAGAAAGATAAAGGAGGCTATCCTGGCATATAGGGTAGAAAACGAGCTTTCAAAAGAAAATATACTCTTTCTGTATTTGAACCAAATCTACCTGGGACACGGCGCTTACGGTGTTGAATCAGCGGCTCAGAGTTATTTTGGCAAGCACGTAGAAGACCTCAATCTGGCTGAGGCCGCCATGCTTGCAGGGCTTCCACGTGCTCCCAGCAAGTACTCACCATTTATTAACTCCAAAGGGGCAAAGGAACGACAAGCGTATGTTTTAAAGCGAATGCTTAAAGAGGATTACATAACTGCTAAACAGTTCAAACAGGCATTAACTACACCATTAACTTTCAACACTGACGAAAACAAACAAATCTTGAAAGCCCCATACTTCACTGAACATATCCGTAGGTATATAGAAGGGAAATATGGGAGCGATGCTTTGTACAAAGAGGGATTACTGGTTTATACCAGTCTTGATCTGGAGATGCAAAATGCCGCTCAAGTATCTTTAGAATCCGGGCTTATGGATCTGGAGAGAAGGCACAAGTACCAGGGACATAGGCAGAGCTCAGGTCTTCAAGGGGCTCTAATGTGTATGGATCCAGATACCGGATATGTCAGGGCAATGGTGGGGGGGAAAGACTTTAAAAAGAGCGAATTTAACAGGGCTATTCAAGCCAAAAGACAAGGAGGCTCGGCATTTAAACCCGTTATCTATGCAGCAGCCCTGGATAAGGGCTATACACCCGCGACTATTATTGTAGATTCGCCGATTAGTTATGATAACCTGATAGGAGGAGAACCGTGGCAGCCCAAGAATTTTGATGGAGAGTTTCGTGGACCCATCACCTTTCGTGAGGCATTGGCTAAGTCCATAAATGTGGTCACAGTAAAAATCCTTGGAGATTTAGGCATAGACTACGTAGCCAGGTACGCCAGTATACTTGGGATAACATCTCCCCTGAACATGGACCTCACCATGGCCCTTGGTTCTTCCAGCGTCTCGCTTCTGGAATTAACCAGGGCTTATGCAGTCTTTGCTGCCCAGGGGAGAAGGGTCGAACCCATCTTCGTAACCAAGGTTATCGATCAGAATGGGGTGGTATTAGAAGAGAACAAACCACAGGTAGAAGAGGTCATTAGCCCACAAACTGCCTATATTATGACAAATCTTTTGAAAGGTGTCGTGCAAAATGGGACAGGTTCCAGAGCACAAGCCCTTGGTAGACCCTGTGCGGGCAAAACAGGCACAACAAACAACTACGTGGATGCATGGTTCATAGGATATACTCCTGAAATAGTTACCGGGGTATGGGTAGGTTTTGATGAAGGTAACCAGCCATTAGGAGAGAATGAAACCGGTTCCCAGGCAGCTCTCCCAATATGGGTTCAATTCATGAAAGAGGCATTGAAACACAAGGAAGTACTGGACTTTCCTGTCCCAGAAGGAATTGTGTTTGTAAATATCGACTCAAAGACCGGCCTCCCGGCTACTCCCAATTCAACCAGAATTATACCGGAATCCTTTAAGGAAGACTCAAATGAAGAGACTATTCCAACAGAAGATTCTGAGAAGTCTCCATAATCAGAATTGAGAAGTTCATACGGTCTCGAGAAGCAGTGAAAAATTGAGGATTAGTCCTAAAGCAGGGTACTTTTTATCTAGTGGGAACGCATATAACAGCCAGTATCTTTGTTTCGATACCCTCACAGCACTGGACGCTATGAGGAATTGTGGAGTCATAATATATACAATCACCTGGGTGTAAAACATCGGTATATTCATCCAGGGTGATCTCCATGTCTCCTCTCAATACAAAGATAAACTCTTCACCTTCATGGCTAAACACGTTTTTATCTTCTATGGTTGCTGGTTCTAAGGTAATCAAGAAGGGTTCCATATGTCTCCCCTTTTTATCGAAGGCAAGGGATTCATAAGAATAACCGTATTTTACTCCTTCCTTAGAAGCAACCCTTGAAATGCTTTTTCTTTCATCCTTTCGAACAATGGTAAAAGGGGCTTTTGATTTATCCCAAAAGAACTGTCCTATTTCAATATCCAATGCCCTAGAAAGCCGTATCAACGTGCCCAGAGGTGGGGAAACTAAATGATTCTCTATCTGAGATAGTAAAGCAGAGGAAAAACCCGACTTCTCGGCTACATCTGCAAGGGAAAGCCCTTTACTTTTTCTAATTTGTTTTATCCTTTCCCCAACCTTTATTTCCTTCCCGTCTTTTTTTCTCGGCATTGTATAATTACCCCTATCCTTGTTCTCCCTTTACAGCAAATTCCGCCCCTTTCTCGATGGCCCTGGAATTGTTTGATATAAATTTGGGAGGACGTTCCGGGAATATCTCAGGCAGTAACTTAATGGCCAAATCCAGAGAAACGACCTTTGTCTTTTCAATGAATGCCCCTAAAGCGACCATATTTGCCATTTGAGAATTCCCCAATTTTTTTGCAATATAATTGGCAGGAAGCAATAAAGTATCTATGTCTTTCCGCTTCGCCTTCTCTGGATCTATTAAAGATGTGTTGACCAGTAAAAATCCTTTTGACTTGACCATAGGTTCATATTTGAGAAGGGAAGGCTCATTCATTACTATAGCACTCATAGGGTGACCGGTGACAGGAGACCCGATCTCCTCTGAGGAGAGAACTACAGTACAATTGGCAGTTCCTCCCCTCATTTCTACTCCGTAAGAGGGCATCCACGTAACATTCTTTTCCTCTTTCATAGCTATCAGTGCAAGTATATCAGCGATTAACATGATTCCCTGCCCACCAAAACCTGCAATTATTACATCGTAGTACATACAATAAGCCCTTTAATTATAAAAAATCCTTGCCTTTTCTCTCTTTGAAAACTCCCAGTGGAAAGTAAGGGATCAACTCTTCTTCAACCCTTTTCTGCCCTTCTAAAGGCTTAACCCGCCAGTTTGTATGACATGCAGACAAGAGTTCCACAAAGGTCAGCCCCATACCCTCTATCTGCATTTGAAATGCCCTTCTAACAGCCTTTTTAGCCTTAAGAACCTCCTTGGCATTATGCATTGAGACCCGAGTTGAATACGCAACTCCTTCCAAAGTAGCCAGCATCTCGGCCATTCGGATAGGATAACCGTCATTTCGAAAGTTTCGTCCATAGGGGGTGGTGGTTGTCTGTTGACCCAATAGTGTAGTTGGGGCCATCTGCCCACCGGTCATACCGTATACAGTATTGTTGATAAAGATTATGGTTATGTTCTCTCCCCTGTTAGCAGTGTGGATTGTTTCTGCAGTACCTATGGATGCCAGGTCACCATCACCTTGATAAGTAAAGACTATCTTTTTAGGATGTACCCGTTTAATCCCTGTAGCAACTGCAGGAGCACGGCCGTGGGGGGCCTCAATGGCATCTATGGCAAAATAATCATACATAAAAACAGCGAACACCAAAGTGATCAATTGCATCAGCCACTAATCTATGGGCAGTACCATGAGTACATCCCGGACAAAAATGGGTCTGACGGTCAATTAAACTCTTCGGTCTGCTAAAAACCTTCTTCATTAAACATCACCCTGATCTCTCTCAACATATCTTCTGGGGTAGGTATACCTCCTCCAGGACGGCCATAAAATCTAAGTTTAACACTGTTTTCAATGGAAAGCTTAACATCCTGCAACATCTGACCTGTATTCATTTCTACCACTAATACTCTGGGGATTTTTTTTGCGGTCTCTCGAATGACCTCAGCAGGAAATGGGAATAGGGTAATTGGACGAATCAGGCCTACTCTTATACCTTCTCTCTTTGCCATCTGTATAGCGGTCTTGGCAATCCGAGAAACTGTGCCAAAGGCTACAATAAACATCTCAGAATCATCCAATCCTTTTGCTTCAAAGAGGACATCCTCTTCCCTTAAACGATCATATTTTTCCTTTAGTTCTAAATTGTGAGCTTCCTGTTCCCCATCAGAAAGATACAGGGTTTTAAGAAACTGGGGCTTGCGCCCTTTGGAGCCTGTTAATGCCCACGGCTTGAACGGCGGAATTATAGTTTTCGTTTCTTCCAAAACGACCGGCTCTTTCATTTGCCCCAGGATAGCATCGCAAAGAATCATTGCTGGGTTGCGGTATTTATCAGACAATTCAAATGCCTTTATTGCAAGGTCAAACATCTCCTGAACAGAGGCAGGGGCTAACACAATATTAAAATAGTCCCCATGTCCACCTCCGCGGGTTGCCTGAAAATAATCACCCTGGGTAGGGGCAATGCCTCCCAGACCCGGCCCTACCCTCATAACATTAACCACTAAACCGGGCAATTCGCTTCCAGCCATATACGACATACCTTCTTGCATCAAAGATATACCAGGACCTGAAGAGGATGTCATAGCCCTGACACCAGATGCAGAAGCTCCCAAGACCATATTTATCGAAGCTATTTCGCTTTCAGCCTGTATAAAGGTCCCACCAATCTTCGGCAATTCCGCAGACAGGTATTCGGGTATATCATTTTGAGGGGTAATTGGATAACCGAAATAGTATCTGCATCCGGCTGCAATAGCACCTTTAGCCAGAGCAATGTTCCCTTTTAGAAGAATCTTTTCCGTCATACCTACTTATAAACCTCAATAGCCACATCCGGACAAACTTCGGCACAAAGTGCACATCCGGTACACTTGTTATTGTCCTTTATTGTAGCAGGAAGGTAACCTTGAATGTTCAGCTCTTCCTCAATTGTGATAAGATTTTTTGGACAAGCGTCAACACAAAAACTACAGCCCTTACATCTGTCTCTTTCAATTACTATTTTAGCCAAAATACCTTTATTAATATCCTCCTGTTGATTATAGAAAACTTGATGGCTTCGTAAAAAGTCCATTAAAACTTTAAACACAAAATCCAGAGACCACAAAATGACAAAACTTAAAAACGTGATTTAAAAAGTATCAGAAAGAGAGAAAGTTGTCAAATATTTTTGTACTCCTTGGAAACAACTCTTGACAATGATACCATTAATGATACTATAATTATATGGCTAAAATAGACGATACACTTGCACGAATGAAGCTGAATCCTAAAGATGTTCGATTCGACGATTTGTGCATTGTATGCAATCATTTTTTTGGTGCGTATCATCAAAGTGGGAGCAGTCATAGAATTTACAAAACCCCATGGCAAGGTGATCCTCGTATAAATATTCAGAACCATAAAGGGAAAGCCAAAGCATACCAGGTGAAACAGGTGCTATTGGCCATTGAAAGATTGGAGGTAGATAATGACTTTAAAAAATGATCGGTATACCTACCGGGTAACCTGGTCAGAAGACGACAATGAATATGTAGGCTTATGCGCTGAATTCCCCAGCTTAAGTTGGCTGGCTAAGAACCCAGAGGCAGCTCTAAAAGGAATCCGTAAATTGGTTGAAGAAGTCATAAAGGATATTAATAACGAAGGTGAAGTTGCCCCCGAACCAATTGCTTGCAGGCATTATAGTGGCAAATTCATGGTGCGGGTTCCTCCCCAGGTTCATCAAAAACTTGCAATTCAAGCAGCCGAGTCTGGAGTCAGTCTGAACCGTCTTGCCAGTTCAAAGTTAAGTCAATAAAACTATGCACATACCAAACCAATCCAACCGATCGCTTACAGCGTAGGCTGATTTTGGACATTCACCAAGATTTTGAAGCATATTCACCACAAACCGTAAATTTCATTGGAGGGCTCTTCTTATGGGTAACCATATTTGCCCATGGTGGTTCGCATATACATTTGACAATCCTTCCCGGCACTTCTTTCACAATCCCGAGAAAATGCTCGGTCCGTATGTGGCAAAAGGTATGACGGTTTTGGATATTGGCTGTGGGCTGGGGTTCTTTTCCATTGGTCTTGCAAAACTCGTTGGAGAGAAGGGTTGTGTCATTGCAGCCGATGTCCAGCCAAAAATGTTAAGCATATCGTATAAGCGTGCCCAAAAAGCCGGGGTTTCAGACAAAATCCGATTCCATAGATGTGAACTCGACAAACTTGGAGTTGAGACCACTGTGGATTTCATTCTCGCCTTCTGGATGGTACATGAAGTTCCTGATACAGATATTTTCTTTCGTCAGCTTCGTTCATGCCTGAAGCAAGATGGAAGGATTCTTATTGCTGAACCCAAGTTTCATGTTTCATTAAAGCGCTTCCAAGAGATTCTGGTTTCGGCTAAAGACTCAGGACTGAATCTTTGTGAGACTCCGAGCATAAGATTCAGCAGGTCTGCTGTCCTTAAAATTTAAGCATTTCGCTCGAATCCTCGAATCCTTGACCCCTTGAATCCTTTTCATCGACCAACTCTTTGGGAGATGAACCATAAATAATTTACCCTTCCATTTGCATGTTGATTGCTATAAAATATACACATGTCTTCATATGATGTCATCCTTGTACTTCCATATCCATTTTCGGATCATCCCTCTTTTCCTGAAGGGATTCTAAAAAAAGCACTGGAAATTGAAGGCTTTCGAGTAGGGAGTATTGAAACCCCATTCTGGCAGAAAAGCCAATCTTTTTCTTTGCTTGGCAGACCCCGTCTCTTTTTTGGCATCATTTCGGGCCCTGTTGACTCCATAGTATTAAACTATACCTCGTCTCGAAAGAGGCGAAAAGATGACCTTTATCAGGTAAGTGGACAGGCATATTTTGAGGGGACACCGCCTTCCGTCAGCCACAAGATCAGACCGGATCGTACCGCTGTGGTCTTTGCCAACCGTATCAGAGAGGTATTCAAAGATGTTCCCATTATAATTGGAGGTCTTGAAGCCTCACTTCGTCTTTTCTCCCATTACGATTTTCAGCAAGACAAGATCAGGCGTTCTATTCTGGTCGATTCAAAAGCTGATGTAGCGGTTATCGGTATGGGCGAGAAGCAGCTTGTTTCAATCGCCCACTTCCTTAAAAAAGGCAACCCTGTGCAGAAGCTCACTATCCCTGGAATCGCCAGGATGTACAGTCAATTCCCGGCAGAGAAGGGTTTTGTAGAATTGCCTTCCTTTGAATCAGTACAATCTGACAGGTCTGCACTGATAGGAATGCAGCTTACACTGGAAAGGGCTATATCCGAAGGGAAAGGGGTTGCCCAAAAACATGGAGACCGGTATGTAGTAGCACATAGACCTGAGGAGTATCATCCCTCGGATATTGACCGGATCTACGGGCAAGCATACACTCGTAACCACCTGAGGAATTCCCGTCTTTCACCTGC
>WOUX01000164.1:0-744 GCA_009773075.1 bacterium
CTGAGAAAAAGATCATGGAATTAGCCTCTCAGGTTAAAGGGTTTGTTGTGCCTGAGATAAATTATGGCCAGATATCTCTGGAAGTGGAACGGTGTTCGGCAGGTCATGCAAAAACTATTCTGGTAAAGCATGCAGGTGGAGCCATTTTTAATCCTGATGAAATCCTTGAGGCGGTTGAAAAATTATGAAAAAACAAATAGTTGAAGAACTGAATGGAATGCCGGGAAGCCACCCTTTGAGTTCTCTCCTGCGAGAGGACAGGATGCCTCACATCTGGTGTCCTGGCTGTGATATAGGAACGGTATTTTCAAGCTGTCTTACTGCTATCCACGAATCAAAGATAGACTATAACAATTTTGCCATGGTATCTGGAATAGGCTGCACCGGAAGGGCTGCCGGGTATATTAAACTCGATTCTTTTCATACCACCCACGGCAGGGCAATACCCTTTGCCACCGGTCTTAAAATAGCCAAACCCAGGATGAAGATAATTGTCTTCAGCGGTGATGGGGACCTCTTTACCATAGGGGGGAATCATTTTATTCACGCCGCTCGTAGAAACATTGATTTGACAGTTATATGCGTCAATAATTTTACGTATGGGATGACAGGTGGACAGGTAGCCTCTACCACCCCCTTTAATTCCAAAACAAGTACGACCCCACAGGGAAACTTTGAAAAACCATTTAATCTGCCTTATATGGCAGCTGCGGCCGGTGCCGTTTACGTTTCCAGGTGGACTAC
>WOUX01000164.1:789-7319 GCA_009773075.1 bacterium
ATCAGTGTAATCAAGAATGGAATCCATCCCAAGGATGCCAACCTGGACATAAGCAAGGAGATTGTAGTTGGCAAATTTGTAGATATGGAAGCACCTACCTTCTTTGATCTGTTAGAAAAAATATATCCTCCTGAAACAGAGAAAGGGGCATGATTGTGACCGCAAAGATTTACCATGAGATTACCATCAGTGGATTCGGGGGACAAGGCATCGTCCTGAATGGCAGTATACTGGGTAAAGCAGCGGCTATCTATGATAAAACAAATGCCACTTTTGTACAATCATATGGGCCTGAGGCCAGAGGAGGGGCCTGCTCGGCCCAGGTAATTGTCTCTGTCACCACCATCTCTTATCCTTATGTGCATGAGCCCACGATATTGATCGCCATGTCACAGGAAGGTTATGAAAGCAATATTGATTCCATTAAGGATGGCGGTATGCTTTTAACAGATTCAGATTTAGTAAAGCAAAGGGATGCGGGAAAAAGATATATCTCATACTCCATTCCGGCCAGTCGTATTGCTGAGAAGATGGGAAATAAGATGATGGCCAATATAGTAATGCTGGGATTCATGGCCTCACTCTCTAATGTTGTTACTACCGAGTCCCTGAAGAAGGCGATTTTTGATTCTGTTCCAAAGGGGACTGAAGAGAAAAATTTAGAGGCATTTGAAGCTGGGTATGAGTATGGAAGCAAAGAGAAGCAGGGGTAGATTTCCATGACCAAAGAAAACTATGGCGCCCTTATAATAGGGAGTAAAATTGAATCCCTTAAGGCTGCTTACGACCTGGCAACCATTGGGCACAGGGTGCTTTTAATAGAAGAGGAAGAAAAGCTACAGGCATCCCTTGAAGACACAGAGATACTGCCTTCAGGGGCCAGGTCATGGTATGCTATCCACCCTTTGCTCATGGCGGTACGCAACCACCCCCTTGTTGATATAGTCACACTGTCAGTCGTTGATGAGATTCGACATTCCAAAGAAGGGTTTTCTGCCTTTATCCGCAATAAACCCTATTATATAGATACGGAACTATGTTGCTTTTGCGGCCGCTGCAGAGAGATATGTCCTGTAGAATTGCCAGGGTCTTTAAAAAAGGCTGTAGATTGTATCTCGGAGAAGGGGATCCCTCGAACCTTTTTTATAGATAAACGCAAAAATCCACCATGTCAGAATGCCTGTCCACTTGGAATCAATATCCAGGGGTATTTGGCCCTTATCGCCAGTGGGAAGTTCAGGGAAGCCCTAAACCTGATAAGAGAAAGTGCTCCCCTTACGGGAATCCTCGGTAGAATCTGTCATCATCCCTGCGAGAGTCAGTGCCGAAGAAATGAGATAGACGAACCTCTTGCCATATGTTCATCGAAAAGGTTTGTCGCAGATTATGAATTGGAGAACCCGTACCATGATTCAGGTACTGAACATAAAGAAAGGTATAAGGAAAGAATAGCTATTATCGGTTCAGGACCTGCCGGACTGATGGCTGCCTGGGAGCTAACCAGATTGGGATATAGGGTTACCATATTTGAGACACTTCCAGGGGTAGGCGGAATGCTGCGCACGGTTATTGCAGGTTATCGTTTGCCCCAATCCATTCTGGATAATGAAATTAACGCGTTAGAAAAGATGGGGATAGAGATAATTGCTAACTGCCCCATCGATAAAGATAAGGGCATTGATAGTCTCTTTGATGAAGGGTTTAAGGCAATTTTAGTTGCTACCGGGGCAGATGTTAATAAGAAGTTAGGGCTTAGTGGTGAAGACCTGGCAGGTGTTTACGACTCTATACCCTTTTTAAAAAGGATAAACCTTGGGGAAAGGCCCTCCATTGGGAAAAGGGCAGTTGTAATTGGCGGAGGTAATGCTGCTCTGGAATCTGCCAGAACTCTGCTGCGTCTGGGAGCCGATGAGGTAAATATCCTCTACCGACGCACCAGCGAAGAGATGCCGGGAGACAAAAATGAACTCTTACTGACTATGGAAGAGGGAATAAAGATCAATTATCTCGTGACACCCATAAGATTTATTGGGAAAGATGGCCGATTGATAGGGGTCAAATGCATACATATGGACCTGGGAGAAGTAGAACCCGATGGAAGACGAAGACCGGTTCCCAAGAAAGGCTCTGAATTTATATTGGATGCCGATACTGCAATTGTGGCAATTGGACAGGAACCTGAACTTTCTTTTATTAATGAGGAAAGTTCTATAAGGATATCACGACACAGCACCATTAAAACGAACCGGGACTATCACACGGAACAAGAAGGGGTATTTGCTGCAGGGGATGTTGTTACAGGTTCGGCTACTGTAGTAGAAGCTATGGGGGCTGCCAAAAAGGCGGCGTTATCCATTCATCGCTATCTCAGGGGAAAACCCTGGCAGGAAATAGAAGATCAGGATGAAACAAGGGGAGATTACGAACCTTTAGACTTTAATACCCCCCATGTTTTCAGACCACTTATGCCTGTTAGAGAAGTAAAAGAGAGAAGGGATAATTTTGGGGAAGTAGAGCTTGGTTATACTAAAGAACAGGCTATCCAAGAAGCAAAGCGTTGTTTGCAATGCGGGGTATGCAGTGAATGTAAACAGTGTGAGATAGTATGTCAGAACGTAGGGGCTGTAAATCATTCAGGGATAAAAAAACACACTGAATACCGCTTTCGGGTAGTAGTCTCTCCCAGGCCTTTGGCGGAAAAATTTGTATCGGTCTTGCCCGAAGAAAGGATATTTTGCGAAAGTGAATTCGGTGAAGGGAGAAGACTGGAAGAATCCCTTCTTCTGGGGGCCGCACTGGCCGGCAAGGCTGCGGCATTTCTAACTTCTCAGATGGAGGTAATTCCAAAAGACTCGAAAAAACCATCTTCTTTTAAAGAAGGGGTGAAAAGCGGGCTCTTTATATGTTCCTGTAACGAAAGTACAGGCAATCCAGACGTAATGAAGGAGTTGGCAAAATTTGGAGCCGGCTTTGATGAGGTGGCACACAGCGAGGTTTTACCCTCAGCCTGCCATCCAGACGGCGCCAGAATCGTGGCTGAGGCCATAGAGGGAAAAGAAATTACCAGAGTAGTTCTGGCTGCCTGTTCTTGCTGTACCCTGGATATGATATGTACTGCTTGCAACGACCAGCGTTTGCGCTGCAAGGGAAATCTTTTTAATAAACAGGGGCTCGATCCCTCTATATTCGAAATGATCAATCTAAAGAATTTCATGGCTACCAGGCGCAATATGGATTTACAGGGCATCCTTGAAGGTGGGAAAAACATGATAGAGTGCGCCCTATCCAGGGTAAAATTTCAGGAAAAACTCCCTGGTGAATACGGAGCCCTGGCAAAGACTGTAGCCGTGATAGGAGTTACACTAGAGGGGCTTACAGCAGGCATTGATCTGGAAAAGATGGGATACCATGTTTATCTGATAGATGAGAGAGATCCCCTGCTTGACAAAAAAATTCTCGGAGAAGATACAACCTATGATCTAATAATCGAAAGCATTCGGGAGAAGATCAATTCAGGGAGAGTCACATACTTGCCTGTATTCCACATGAAAGCCTTAAAAGGTTATCTGGGAAATTTCAAGATTGAATTTCTTGGTACCGATCACTCCCCTCTGAGGGTATCGGCTATACTATTTTCAGGTGTTGAATTAGAAAAGGTCCCTTTAACCGGTAACTTGTTAAGAAAGGGGTTCGCCCGCAGAACCCTTCCCGGATTCCACAGTTTTTCTCCCTGGAGCACGGGGATTCCTGGTATCTTCAAGATGATGGTCCCTCAAGAAAACTCTTTTAATAAAAAAGGACTGCCCGGAACCGCTGCTGCAGCAGAGGTATGTCACAAGTGGATCAGGACAGATGTCGGGGCTGTGGTCATTGTCTTGAGGCATGTCCCTTTGCAGCGATAGAGATGGTAGGGGATACCATAGAGGATAGAAAGTCAAGCATTATCGAGATGCACTGTCAGGGCTGTGGCACCTGCCTTTCCGTGTGCCCTACAGGGGCAGTGGATACCATTTATAAAACTGAAAAACAGATAGAAGAATTGATTGAAGTGATGTTAAGATGAAACATAAAATCAAGGTTCTGGCTTTCTTGTGTAATTGGGCTCCATGGTCATGCTACACCGGTATGGGGGATTTGGAAGTACCTATTCCAGGAGAAGTCAATGTTATAAGGGTTATGTGTGCCGGTCGTGTTAACACTGCTCTTCTGCTGAAGGCATTTGAAAAAGGGGCCGATGGGGTTTTAATTGCAGGGTGCAGGATAGACAACTGTCAGAATGGGACCGGCCCAGAAGTGGCTTTGAAAAACATTGATCATACCTATGAAATATTGAATCTGTTGGGATTGAAAAAGGAGAGGCTTCAGTTTAAGTATTATTTAGCCCATGAATCTGAGAAACTCTCTTCTGACTTACATGAGTTTGTAGAACGGATAGCGGGACTGGGCAAGAGTCCCATCGTAGGAGACCAGGGGAATGCCTAATTCTGATAAAATGCTGACCGCAATTATAAAAGAATCGGGCATTTACCAATGTCTTGATTGTGGCAAATGTACCGCTGCCTGTCCAATAGCGGAAACCGGAAAGGCATTTTCTCCAAGACTCGCTGCGAGTAAAGTAATAGAGAACGGCGATAACGATCCCTATGTACAGGAATTTATTTGGGCTTGTCTGACCTGTGGCAGGTGTGATGGCAGATGCCCCTCAGGGGTCAAATTTTCGGATTTTGTGCGGATGCTGAGGGGACGTTGGATTGATTCAGGGAAATCTGGCATTTACAGCCACGGCGGGGCAATGCTTTCATTAATGAGGATGATGTCATCACCTGGTATAAGGCAGAATCGCGTAGGTTTCCTTCCCCCGGAGATAAAGACACAATCGAGAGGCAAGGTTCTCTATTTCGTTGGCTGCTTACCATATTTCGATGTGTTTTTTAAAAATCTTGACTTACATACAGTTCAAATAGCCAAAGATTCTCTAAAAATCCTTAACCGTTGCGATATTGAGCCTGTTGTATTGGATAATGAAAGGTGCTGTGGTCACGACCTCTTTTGGGCAGGAGATCAAAAGGGTTTTGCCAGGCTTGCAAAAGAGAGCTATGAGGAGATCAAAGACCATGGAGTGGAGGAGATTATCACCTCCTGTCCGGAGTGTCTCTATACGTTCAAAGAAATATTCCCTAAAGTACTACCAAACTTTGATCTTAGAGCAACCCATATTTATGAATTAATTGACAAGAGATTAAACAGTGGAAACAATAGTCTTAACCTTAAATCCCTGCCTTTGCAGGTCACCTTTAAGGATTCGTGTCGTCTGAGCCATTATAGGGATGTCTCTCAGATACTCAGGAAACTATTAGGGCAAATCCCACACTTAGACATCAAAGAAACACCTGACTCAGAAATAGGAAATATCTGCTGTGGGACATCTGCATGGGTAGGCTGTGGGGAACATTCCAAGAAGATACAGATAAAACGTCTGAAGGAGACCATAGCTACGGGAAGTCAGCTACTGGTGACCTCTTGTCCTAAATGTATGATACACCTGCAATGCACTATGAATGATTTTGGTTATAATGAGAGATTAGGGATAAAGGATGTGGTGTCGCTTTTTGCGGACGCATTGGAATAGCGAGGAAAAATAAAGAGAACCGTCCCCATTAAGTCCCCAAAATAGGAATCATAATTGCACCAGTGGTGCAATTACGAACGAGATACCTGAAATGCTATGAAAAGGTAAATATATGAAACAAGTTATTTGGTCAAAGGGGAAATCATTTACTGTAGATTTTTGGTCAAATGTATTTTATAAATTAAGATGGTGGGTGCCTTCTCGGATAATTTTGTGGCTTCTACGGGTTCCAAAACATCCAGCAGAGGGCTATAATTTTTTTATTGAAATATTTGCTTTGGCAAACTTACTGTTTTCAATTGGTCTATTAGGAATATATTCAGCTTTTAATATCCACTGGTTTGATATACATGATATACGGTATGGATGGCTTGTTATTCTCTGGGGAGGCTCCCGAGTTTATGAAATAATTGTCATAAAAATCTACGAGGTGCTCTTTAAACCGTATATAGATGAAAAATTGAAGCGAAAAGAAGGAAAATTTAAAGAGGAGATAGTTGGTGTTCATGGCTTTACCCGGTTTATGATTCTTACAATATATAATTATATTGAGATTATTTTCTGGTTCGCTCTCTTTTATCATAACTTAGATTGGATGTTCGAAACCGGCAAAACCTGCTTGAATTCATTTCTTATATCCCTAAATTTTAGTTTTTTTACTATGACAACTTTTGGCTATTCCGCCATCTATCCCAAAGAGACTTTGGGCATAATTCTTACTCTTATTCAATCAGTAATTGGCTTATTTATGATATTATTAATTTTCGCAAGGTTTATATCTTTACTTCCTCCAATTCGAGATTTGGGCGAATTTAAAAAGTGATAATTATCTTTGCACTTCGGGAATAACGGGGGAATAACGGAATAACAGGGACTGTTCAGTTACGTTCCCGTTACGTTA
>WOUX01000165.1 GCA_009773075.1 bacterium
ATCCAGCTTTATCTTTGTGAGTTCTAAGAAATCCCGAACCGAGTCAATATGCACCGTGTTACCCGGCGAGTTCCACTGGTGCAACACTAAACCAAACCCGGCCGAGCTATCAGAAAAGGCTGGACAAAAGATAGGGACCCGTTTACGATAGCACGTGTGGACTATAGAATTCCGGTCTTTGCCATTCTGCTCAATCCATCGACCCATTTCGTCGATGAACTCACGTGAGCTAAGCGTTCTTGGAGCGAGAGATTCGGCTATCTCTGCGATTGTTCTGTCACAGACCTTGAGTTCCTCTTCATTAAGAAATGTATCGTAGATTCGATCAATACCTAACTTTTGCAGGTGATGGTCGTCTACATGCTTACTGCCAATATAATGTTTGAATCCAAGAGCCTCAAAAAAGTCCTGGTCGACTATGTTTGCGCCAGTGGCCACGATAGCATCAACCATGTTATATTCTACCATGTCGATAATGACCTGCTTTAAACCTGCACTGATTAAACTACCTGCTAGCCCTAAGAGTATAGTGCAATCTTTGTCCCTTAGCATGCTCTCGAAGTGCTCGGTCGCTCGAGAGACATCTCTACTGGTGAATGCCATATGTGCCATTGCCTTCACAAGGCCACGCATATCCAGGTTCTTGATGTCAATGTGCCTGATCGCTTCGTTCAAGAGCTGCTTATTTGTGTTCTTGTTCATATACTGACCACCTTGTTGGGTCTTAAATAAGGACTTTCATTTAATGCTATGGGTGAGACCGGTGTACGCAAAAAACTCTTCATCGGCATTCTCTCTATCCAACCATGTTTAGTCGTTCTTTGTATACTATATCAGTAGCCAAACGGATATCTCTTGGAAATTCTAAGCCTCTATTCAATAGTTTGACCTCAGTTTTTGTTAGGCAAAACATATCTTTTATTAAATGAATGGCATTGTCTGAATCAAATGTTTTGCAAGAAAAAATGTCTAAGCTCAGATACTGCTTCAAAGGAAAGGTATGGATGCTTATATGGCTTTCAGCTATAAGGACAACCCCTGATAACCCCCAATCTTCGGGTTTCTTTCCAAGGTATTTAAACACATACGGCGGCATAATTTTTGTCATTTCCATCTTCTCAGGATAAGTATCCAGAAAATTATAGATCAATTCTATATTTTCCATTTTTTTACTGTTACCACCATACCCATCTACTATTAGATGTTGTCCAAAATAATCCATCTTTCCAAATACCTCCTTTATCTTTAATATCAATGATCATCCATAGAATAGAGACTAAATGAACTATAGTCTTCTTTCAAACCCTAAGATGTATTACTGTTCAGGTGGATAGGCTGTAGGCGGTTAGCCTGTAGGAGGAAATTATGCGTGACTAACAGCCTTCAGCCTAAATAACCTCCTTTATAGATTGAAGCGTAAAGGTCAAGATTCTTGTTCCAGAAAACTACAATTTATGAAAACTGTAACAGACTTCTTGCTAAAGAAAAATCGGGAAACTAAAGAGCCAGCATTCTTAATTTTCTGACTCTGGGGGAAGCGTGGTGGGATATAATAGGAGGTATTTGTTTTCTATTTAGCGCTACCCCCAATCCACCATCCTTCCGATGCTTAGCCTCTTATTATCTGCATCACCTTCATCTGCCGTATCCATAAAACCCCCTATCTATTAAAAATGTTCTATTTAATTAAGAATATCAAATCTAAGATTAAATACATTAACTGACAGGAAATGTCAAGATTTTTTTGAGATTATATTATTATAAAGCGTTATTATTAGTTGACCATTAAGCGCACAGCGAGCCTGGAGAAAAACCCATGAATCAACAATTGAATAATTTGTAAATTACTGATATTATTAAACATTATTTTTTGAAAACCCTTAAAAATGGACTTATTCTACAGGCTCAACTACCCCACAACCTGTATATCCTTCAATCTCAATTGAATGGTCCTTGTCCCATTCCAGTCGTTGATTTGAGGAACAAAGGCTGCCTTTATGCATTGGTTAAGGGAGAAAATATCCTTTCCCATATTAAAGCCAATGGCATCGTATAAAATCCCACCCTCTTTTATGAAATAGAGAGCACTGAAGAGCAAAAAGTGGGTTCCGGGTTAGAAGGCCCAAATGGGGACAATATCTCCAGCTTTCCTAAGAATTCCTCTGTTAATTCTCTTAGGGTTATTTGAGCATCGATACGTATCCTTGGGATGAAATCCTCTTCTGATAGTGTCTTCTTTACTATCTCCTCAAAAAGATTCTGAAACCCCGGGATATTTTTTCCATCAATTGTTAAGCCTGCAGCGTACTTGTGTCCCCCAAAGCCTTTCAAAAGATCAGCACAGCCTTGTAAGCCTTCATAGAGGTGAAAACCCTCAATGCTCCTGGCAGATCCTTTGCCTATTCCCCCATCCAGGCTAATCATGACCGTAGGCTTATAATACTCTTCAGCTAATCTGGATGCTACTATACCTATTACCCCTGGATGCCAGTCAGGTGATGCCAGAATAATCGTCTTCCGAGAGAGTAACCCCTCATTATTTTCAACAAGCCCTTTCGCTTCCTCAATGATACAATTCTCAATCTGCTGCCTTTGTGTATTTTCTAAATCGAGAACACTTGCTATGTCTTCTGCCTCTTTCAAATCCTTAGTAATGAGTAGTCGAGCACTGTCGTCCCCTTTACTCAATCTACCGGCAGCATTTATTCTGGGGGCAAGCCTGAATCCAACCATGCCGGGGGTTATAACGGCATCCTTTAACCCGCTCACTTTTTTTAAGGCAACTATCCCAGGCCTTGAGCTATTGGTCAACTCCTCCAAACCAAATTTAACGAATATACGATTCTCGTCAGTTAATGGCACAATATCGGCTATAGTACCCAGGGCAACCAGGTCAAGATACTCCTTTAGATTAGGAACCTTTTGGTTGTTCCAAAACCCCATATCCCTCAATTTTGTTCGAAGAGCAATAATCAGATTAAAGGCTATTCCCACCCCTGCCAGTGATTTAAACGGAAAATTACATCCCTTCTGTTTGGGGTTCAATATGGCGTATGCTGGTGGGAGAACATCAGGAATCTCATGATGGTCTGTAATGATTACATCAATACCGTTTCTTTGTGCAAAGGTAATCTCCTGAAAATCCATTATCCCGCAGTCTACAGTGATCAAAAGCTTGGTCCCAAGGCTACTTATTTTCTCCAATGCCTCAGAGTTCAGTCCATATCCTTCAGATAACCTGTGAGGGATATAATAAGACACATCGGCATTTACCTCTCGGAGGAAGGTTATTAGTACTGCTACAGATGTAATGCCATCTACATCATAATCACCATAAATAATTATCTTTTCATTTTCAAAGATTGCCTTAATAATCCGTTCCAATGCCTTTTCCATATTCTTCATCATAAGGGGAGAATGGAGGTGAGATAAACTTGGAAATAGGAATTGATGTGCCTGCAGGGCGTCCTTTATCTCTCTGTTTATAAGAACTTGAGCTACAATTGTGGAAATGCCTAGTTCCTGTGATAAAAGCCTTTGAGTCCCTTCGTCTGGTTCTTTAATACACCACCTTTTTTTCATCATTTGCATGTCAGAAGCCTAATCCAGGGGCTATTGGAAATATTCTTGCGGCTTTCATATGGAAGAATTATAGCCAACTGAGACTCGAACCTCAAGAGAATTCTTCAAATGTTTGGAAAAGGGGATTTTTCAGGGCGAACTAATTGGATCTTCGGAGATGGTGCTAAGGGAGAAGGTATTTCGCTGAGTGGACTATTTGACTGATTATGGAATTTCAGTGCCTTTAGCTATAACCACTATCCCTGACTCACTTACAAAAAACCGCTTTCTGTCCGTTTCCAGGTCATAACCGATCTCTGTTTTTGGAGGTATCTTTATTCTTTTATCTATGATAGCCCTCCTGATCTTAGAATGTCTGCCTACCTCTACACCTTCCATCAAAACGGATTCCCTAATATCAGCGTAACTGTTGATCCTAACACGGGGAGAAAGGACAGAGTTTTGCACCCTGCCGCCGCTAATTATACATCCCCCGGAAACCATAGAATCGAGACAGATACCCAACCTTCCACCGGGATATTCCTGCGCAAAGACAGTCTTGGCAGGAGGATAATGACCTTGATAGGTACGTATGGGCCAGTCAGAGTCATAAAGGTTCAGGGCTGGATCCGGTGCAACCAGGTCCATATTGGCATCAAAGTAAGCATCGATGGTACCAACATCCCTCCAGTATTTGGCTTCCTTTTTGTTCTCATCTCTAAAGTTATGGGCAAAAACCCTCACTTTGTGGATTATCTCCGGGATAATGTCCTTGCCAAAGTCGTGATTGGTCTCTTTATGGGCATCCTCCTCAAGTGATTCTCTTAAGATGTCGCTATTGAAGATATAGACCCCCATGTTGGCAAAGAGGGGCTGCTTGCTGTCGGGTGAAGCCTCGATTATCTTAGGCTTTTCCTCAAAACCTATCACCCTGTCTTCTTCATCCACCTTCAGTATACCGAACCGAGATGCGACGGTCTGATCGATCTCTATGGCGGCCACAGTAATATCGGCGCCTTTCTCTTGGTGAAAGGCGAGCATTTTAGAATAGTCCATTTTGTAAACATGATCCGATGAGAGGATCAGGAAATACCGGGGATTTACTATATCGGCAAAGTATAAATTCTGATAGATGCTGTCTGCCGTCCCCTTATACCATTCCCCGCTGGTCCTCATCTGGGCAGGGATCGGAAATATATATTCGTCAAGTTCTGAATCTAACATATCCCACCCCAACCTCAAATGCCGCTCCAGGGACAGGGATTTGTATTGGGTCAGGACCACAATCTTTCGAACTCTTGAATTGATGCAATTGCTTAATGTGAAGTCGATCAAGCGGTATATTCCTCCGAAACAGACTGCCGGTTTGGCCCTGTCACGGGTTAATGGATAAAGCCGCTGTCCGCCACCCCCTGCCATGATCATGGCTAGGACGTCCCTCATAGCTCTCTTGCCACCTCCTCAGTTTTCTTATTCCATACCTCGATGAGATAATCCTTGTGTTCCTCAAACTTTATAGCCTGCTCCTCTACCAGGGCCTCGGCCTCCTGTAAGGACATCTCCTGGGTTTGCTGGATGAAGGAGGCTACCCGGGCATAGTAGAGGGGGGTCACTAAGTCGATCAGCTTGTTGCGGTTGATGCGCCAAGCGTGGAAGGTAGCTGCCAATTCATAGAGTATCTGGATCCATGCATCGGTGGAGAGATTAAAATGGCTCGAATCCATTTCGTAACTCTTTGTAATCTCGTCGAAACAATCTTTGCAGAATATCTCCTTCCACAGGGAAGAAAACTGCTGGAAGCCGGTCCTGAAATTCTCTATCATTACCTCTACGTTAACGGCCACAGGCTCAGGTTCCACGTATTCTTCGTGTCCAAAAGTCTCAACAGGTTTGCTGCCCCTGACCTCTTTCCAGTAGGTTTCAAAGCGTTCCATGAGGGAAAAAAGGGTCCAGATAACCTGACGGAACATGGGGCCCAGGTGCTGTCCCGGGTCCTTGGCATCGTGGATCTTAGCTCCCAGATTGGACTGGCAGACACTAAACCCTTGCGTGATAGCGTTGGTGGTCATCCAGATGTCTATCCCATACCGGGCCACGTCCGTTCCCCAAACGTCCTGATCGCTATAGAATCTGGCTAAATCCCTGGAGAAGGCGAAGTCCCCCCCTATGGGCTGTCGGATGCGCTTTCCATAAAGGGCGCGAGTGAGATTGTATACGATATTGTTAGTAATAGTTCCATCGTACTTGTGCCGGAGG
>WOUX01000166.1 GCA_009773075.1 bacterium
TGAAATCAAGAAGAGATTGTCCGAACAAAAACCAATTCTCCTAAAAAATATAGGGTCTTGACTGGGGGGTATGCTGTCATTGTTACCAGGAAGTCAACGAAGGTCTCTTGAAGGAGGTGATATTCATGGGGGGTTGAAGGGAAATGGTAGATTATTAAGCTGAAATGTTATTTTTAAAACTCGTATGTGCTTGAAAAATTTGTTTATTTTTTCAAATGTGACAATGTAAGTTATGTATTTTTTGAATGTTGTGGTTAATCATGTGGTCTACCTGAGAAAGAGGTTTAAGATGATGAGAAAAAGTAGAGTATATTTAATGCTTGTGTTCACATTGGTTTTTCTGATAGGTTCAAGTAATTTGCTTTTTGCAAGTGATGCAAGAGGAGTTTCAGGAAATCAGGTCATTATCGGTTTAATAGCTGATCAGACAGGACCGGCAGCTCAGTTAATGATGCCTTACGCAGCCGGAGCCAGAGCGTATTTCAGGCATATAAACGACACAGGTGGTGTAAATGACAGGAAGATTAAGCTTCTAGTCGAAGATGACCGTTACTCTATTCCAATGGCAGTAGCAGCCTTCAAAAAGCTGGTTTTCAAAGACAAAGTACTTGCAATCCTTGGATGTGGGGGTACCGGTCAAAATACCGCTTTATTTTCACAGATAGAGAAAAACAAGGTTCCCGTGATCAGTCTCAGTTGGTCGTGGACCATGACAGATCCAGTGCAAAGATATGTCTTCACAGCAACTAATGACAATAAAGATGAGATCAAGGTAATGATGGAATATATTGTAAAGATCATGAAGGCAAAGGACGCACGCATTGCCCTTGTTGGTCCTGATGTTGAATACGCAAAATCGGGCTATAGGGTGTTAGAGGAAAAGGCGAAAGAGTACAATGTCGTTCTCGTAGGCAGAGAGATCCTGGCTATGGATGCCCTGGATGCAACTACCCAGGTTCTCACCCTGAAGAAGCAAAATGTTACCCATGTTATAACTATAACAATCGACGGCCCCACTCTGGCTTTGCTGAAGAGTGCCAAAAGGTTGAACTACTGGCCGATATTCTTCGATTCCATTCATGCTATCGGAAATAGGGTCATAGAAGCCGGTGGAGAGACAGCAAAGAACCTGTATGCCACATCACCGATTGCTTCATGGTTTAATGATACAGTTGGTATTAGTGAGTTGAAGAAAATAGCTTTGAAATACGATCCAAAGATGGCGCCTGCCGAGTCTTATTTTATAAAGGCTTGGATTACCTCAAAGATAGCTCACGAGGCGATAAAAAGGGCTGGAAAGAATTTGACCCCTGATTCGTTTGTAGATACTTTAGAAACCATCAAAAACCTGGATATGAAAGGTCTAACCGGCCCTGTAAGTTATAGTCCTACAAATCATAAGGGCAACAGTTATTCGCGGATGGGCAAGGCTGACTTAAAGAAAGGCTATTTTGTCCCAGTGACAGATTGGATAGAAGCCAAATAGAATAACGTTTATCTATACACAGCGTCCAAATTAAATACGCATAAGTCGTCATTCCGGCGAAAGCCGAAATCCACAAAAGATACTGGATCCCGGGTCAAGCCCGGAATGACAGGCAATGTTGGTATGCGCAAATAATTATGTCGCTCTGTATAATAGATATTTCATCGACAGCCAGGATGCGAAGTCCATCATACTTTATCTGGCCGTACTGGACTTCCAGATATTGTTTGTCAATTTCCTTGACCGTTTTCCAATCCAGATGAAGATGCCGGGACACCTCGGTGACCGTCATCACTTTGCAGAGCTGATGGATATACGTTGCCAGCCGCCGGGTAACCCGTAAATACGGATGAAAAAGTCCCAGTTCCTCGATACTGATGCGCCGGCAATGGTACAAAACAGTTTGCGATATGCACAGCACAGCCAGATTTGAGTACTGGCAAGGTTCAGATCCCGAACCAAACGCTGAGTCCATCTGTGAATTGCTGGTACTTTCTGTCCGCACTGTGACAGATTGGTTGAAAACGCTTGTCGGGAGCCACGTCGATATGAGCTCTGTCAACGGTTTGATTGACTGTCTGTTTGATAATTTTTACTCGACGAAAGGGGAAATATGGTGATATGGTAACTCCGGAGATTGCAGGCCTCCTTAGGATTAAGTTTCTCTTTGACAATTAACTTATATCCCCGGAGATACCGGATGTCCATTCTATTTGAAATCACAAAATATTCCCCTTCTTTTTATCAACTAATTTGGAGATGATCCACAAGTTTATACTTTCTTTAACAGTATTGATAAAGTTTTCTTTCGATCTTTATGTAGTGTAGCTATCATTAACCAGCCATAAAAATGGTAGGGGGGTATGAAAGAGAATTGTATTTAGCAAGCATCTTAACTTATCTCGGATTGACAGTATCTAGAACATCGCTTTTCTCCCTCGTATTATTTGTGGGGATATTTTTTTCCACAATTACATTGCGAACTATGAAGAACAACTGCTGGAGGTGAGGTTTGGAGATGAGTATAGGAATTATAAGAAGAGAACTGAGAAGTGGGTGCCAAGAATTGGGAAAGAACGATAACCTAGAAAACAAAGATAAGCAAAGGACTGGTTAGCCAGGCTTATAGATAAATAAAGCATCAAACCAGGTGATGGTACCTGTTTGATGAAGAGTTGGAGGGTGCTACTGACTTTATAGGGAAGGAAACCCGGAATGTGGAGCCTTCTTTTGGATGAGAGGAAAAGGTTATCTGTCCACCGAGTTCGTCAACAATTTTCTTAGTTACCAGCAGTCCCAGACCGGTGCCATAGCGTTCCTTGGTAGATAATATCTCGGTGAATACATAACTCTTCCATTCCTCGGGTAGCCCTGGGCCGTTGTCATAGACCTCGAAAATAGCTATCGGCCCCTTGTGGTCGGTTCTGATCATTACCCGATGTTCTCGCCGGTTCAGGTCGAACTTACAGGCTTCCAGAGCATTGTGGACAAGATTACTTAGAATCGTGTGAAGGTCTTCAGAGTTAAGTTGTACCGGACCCAGCTGTGGGTCAATATCTACATTTAGTTGAATTTTTTCCAGTGTAGCGGTTTCGTGAAAGAGATCGAACACTTCCAGAACTACCTGATTCGGATCAATAACACTGATCTCATGCCCCCGTTTTTTGGCGCAGTAAAGTATATCCTTCACCAGGCTGGAAATTCGGGTTACGTTGCGTTGCACGATGTCCCAGCCTTTTAAGGTCTCTTCCTGATTTTTATTACGCAACCCCGAATTCACCACGTAAATTCCTCCATCAAGACCGGTCAGGATGTTCTTAATACCGTGAGCCATTGTTGCAACTGTGTGTCCCATCATGGTTAACTCAGTTTGTAGACGTTTTACAGGGGTTATGTTGGTAGACATCTCCATTACCGCAACAATTTCCCCCTGCTCATTCCGTATAGGACTGGTGTAAACGATTACAAATGCCTCGTTGCCATCACGGGTGATTACCTGCTCTTCACTGGAATGAACCTGGCCGTCGGCGAATGTTTTAGCTACAGGACATTCGGGACAGGGGTCAGTTTTTCTTTTATAGACGCTGTAGCAGAGTTCCCCTACACGATCGCCAAAGTCCTGTCTAAAAAGCTCGTTGGTCTGGATAATGCGCAATTCAGGATTTTGTACTGAGATATAGCAGGGAACTTTTTGGAAGAGCTGGCGATAATCGTGTTGGGTCGGCTCCCAACCGTCGATGTTGATTCGATCCACGTTATCTC
>WOUX01000167.1 GCA_009773075.1 bacterium
CAACTTTCTTCCTCATTAGTTATTATTCTAGCTTTAGCCACCAGTCTGGGAAATGCAGTAGCGTGAAAATATCTGATTAATCGGTTAGTGTCAAGGGGTTTTCCCGCTTGGGGTTTTCCCCCTTGTTTGCTCTTAAAAGGGGGGCTTTTAAATCCCCCCGTCTTCTCAGACAACACATTCCTCTCCAGGCTCCAGGACTATTACCTCAACACTAGGTGCCTCTTTCTTTGCAAGATCGACGAACCTTTTGGCATCTTGCTCCAGGATAGGAAATGTCTTGTAATGCATGGGTATAACTTTTCTGGGCTTGAGGAGCTTCATTGCAGCGACAGCCTGAATTGGATCCATGGTGAAACAGCCACCTATAGGGAGTAAGGCAAGATCTATAGGATAGATATCTGCCAGTGTCCTCATGCTTCCAAAGATCCCAGTATCTCCTGCATGATAAATAGTAGTCCCACCTTCAAGTTTAATGATGTACCCGCATGGGGCACCGGTTTCAGATGAGTGAAAGGCCTGGGTCATGGTAATGGCGATGCCATCTATGGTCGTACTCCCGCCTATATTCATCCCCATGCCGCCGAAAACCGCGTTTCCTTCTGGTAAAGAAAGCCCTGTTTTTAGTCTTCCAACCGTCTCAGGTTGTCCTATCACTACCCCCCCTGTTTTTTTAGAAATGTCCACTGCATTTGCACAGTGGTCGAAGTGGTCATGGGTGACCAGAATAATGTCAACTTTGTTTAAATCATTGAGCTTAACAGGGCAAAGTGGATTGCCGGCTATCCATGGATCGATCAAGATTACTTTGCCCCTGGATGTGGTGATAGAAAAAAAAGCATGACTCAACCATTTAATAGTAGTATTTGCCATTTTTATCCCTCCTTGTTAAAGTTCTTAATCCGCTTTCTTGACAAACCAGATACTTTTAGACCCCCCCCTTTCCGTTTCCCCTCTCCAAATTTATAATTTCTACTGTTCCTCTCTCTCCATCTATATAGAGCAATTTGTTCCGCAATAGCCCCCCTTTTTTTAAATAATCTTCACTGCCTCTTGGGCTTGCCAGGAACCCACCATGGCAGGGGTTATGCTGTGGTTTATGGCAAAGTTCTTTGTCTTATTCTTTATCGTGTTATTCATCTAATAAACTATCCCTTATCCGAGACCAATTCCATCAATCTTTGCTTCACAATCCGGACAGAGCCCATCTTTAATCCTGTTCTTTAGGATCTGGTATCCATATCTTTGTATCAATAGTTCCTTACAGGTGTAACAGTAAGTATTCTCCCCCTCATCCCCCGGGATGTTGCCGCAATAGACATACCTTAAGCCAACCCCCAAGCCTATCTCCCTTGCCCTGTGAAGCATTTTCGCAGATGTTCTTGGACGATCCAGCAACTTATAGGTAGGGTGGAAGGCACTCACATGCCAGGGTATCTCTTCCCCTACTTCCCTGATAAATTCTGCAATCCTCTTAAGTTCCTCTTCACCATCATTCAATGTGGGTATTATCAGGGTGGTAATCTCGATCCAGACCCCTAGCTCTCTCAATGTCCTTATGGAATCAAGCACAAAGTTCAGTTTGGCACCACAGATCTCTTTATAGAACTCGTCAGAAAACGCCTTGAGGTCCACATTCGCCGCATCCAGATATGGTTTTATAGTATAAAGCGCCTCTTTGGTCATATAACCATTGGTAACAAACACGTTTTTTATCCCCTGTTTATGAGCCAATTCCGCAGTATCATAGGCGTATTCAAAGAATATGGTGGGTTCTGTGTAAGTATAAGAGATGCTTTTGCAATTATGCTGTAGTGCCTGGGATACAATCTCTTTGGACTCGAAATCCCTGCCTGGTATCCGATCTTGATCTTTGGGCATCTGAGAGATATCCGAGTTCTGACAATGCAGACATCTGAAATTACACCCTGCAGTAGCGATGGAGAAGGATTCCGAGCCGGGAAAGAGATGAAAGATAGGCTTCTTTTCTATGGGGTCTATGTTTCTTGAAATAGCCTTATTATAAACCATAGAATAGAGGATTCCTTCCCTGTTCTCCCGCACACCACAGAGCCCCCTCTTTAAGGGGGCAATGGTGCATCTGTGATTGCACAGGCTGCACTTAACCTTTCCGTCTCCTAATTTATAATACAGCATCGCTTCCTTCATTGCTTATGTTCCCTTGTTTATCCCATCTTCTTAACTACAGATTCCACCTTTGTTTCGGAAGTGGCGGACTTGTCCCTTCTGTCGTCGATCTTTACTGTTGTAACCACACGCATAACCCCCTTTTTATAAGGGGTTTCGTGCATCTCTCTGATTATACCGAGAATCCCGTCAAGCTCTCCTTCGATGATGGTGCCCATGGAGGTCAATTCATATTTAATGCCAGAATTTTTAAGTACCTTTAAGGCATTTGCCACATATTCACTAAGGCTGGTATGGGGGACACCAATAGGTACTATGCTTACCTCAACTATTGCCATCTGTTTCTCCTTTTCCGCAGCAACCCTCTACTTGAAATGTTATTTACCCAATTCTTCTTTAACGATTTTCATTTCTATAAGTCTCTGTTTTTCATGTTCTATCTCGGTTTTCAAAACTTCAGGGTCAGGAAGTTGCAGTTTATACTTTGAGGCAAATATCCTGTTATTCATTCCACCAAGAGCATATTCAACTACAGTCTTCTTTTTATCTGTGCAGAGAATTAGACCTACAGGGTCATTTTCTTCAAGAAGTTTTTCTTTGTCTTTAAGATAGTTTAGATAAAGGTTCATCTGCCCGGCATCTGCATGACTGAATTCGCCAATCTTTAAATACTATAGCAACGAGACATCTCAAAATTCTGTGATAAAGAAGGAGGTCAAGACGATAATGGCTCCCTTCAAGGGTTATCCTCTTTTGTCGTGCAACAAAGGTAAAACCGTTTCCTAATTCAAGAAGAAAATGCTCAAGGTGCTTGATTAAAGCCTCTTCCAATTGTGATTCTGAATATTCATCCTTCAGCCCAAGAAATTCAAGTATATACGGGTCTTTGATTTCATCTTCTGGTTTAAGAGGGATAGGACTTTCGTGTGCTTTAGCAATAACCGCCAGTTTTCGTTTAGATAACGCCGTTCGTTCGTAAAGCATTGATTGTATCTGCCTATCTAACTGCCTGACAGACCAGTTTCCCCTTATACACTCTGCCTCGTAGAATTCTCGTTTGAATGGTTCATCAAGACGCATCAACAGACAATAATGAGACCAAGAAAGCGGAAATTTCTGTATCAATATCTCGGAAACGCCAGACACTGTCTGGGAAATTGACAATTCGGCAGACGCCGTCTGCGTTTTCTCGGCGCTTAAAGATTTCGCAGACACTGTCTGCGAAATTGGGTAGGTAAGATACAACTTGCGCATTAATTCGAGATTTCGTTCTGAAAACCCCTTACCAAATCGAGGGGAAAGGTCTTTTGAAATCCTTTCCAGTAAAGCTTCCCCATATTCTGCCCGTTCTTTCCCCCTCTGCTCAAATTCTACAATCCGCCTGCCAATGAGCCAATAAGTAGCAACCAGATCGAGAGAAGATTGTCAGACAGATCAAGAGGGTTCGTGAGGAGGTAACCCTCCGGAAGCCCTTTCTCACCCTTAACAAGCAGGAGAACTGTCGCAGGAGATGGGGTGTCAAGCGAATGGCCATTCCCAAGAAAGGGAAATCGCCCCGAAAATCCCTTCTCACCCACAATTATCTTCAGTTGTCAAAGAACAG
>WOUX01000168.1 GCA_009773075.1 bacterium
CATCGCTACCTCTATCCTTAAATCTTTTAGTTTCTCTATAGTTTTTGGATCGGTTAAAGATGTTGCTATCACAAGATCCGGTTTAAGACTTATAATTTTTTCTAAATTAACTGCGATCACTGTACCTATCTTTTGGATAGAGGCAGGTCTTTTACAATATATAGTGTTTCCCACGATCCTATCTTCAACTCCCAGAAGATAAAGGTCTTCGGTTATTGTCGGCCCTAAAGAGATTATTCTCTGAGGAAAATTATTCTGGGCGAAAGTGGTAATCAACCCATATAAAAGCATAAAAATAGCGCTACACCACCATTGCAATAATTTTGATTTTTTCATCTTATTAATTTAATATACCCTTTTTACTTTATCCCTTACTTTTATCCCCTTATGAAGGATAGAAACCTTTTTTAAATATCTGTGGGCAATTGTGTTGGCCCGTTCCATCTCCTCTTTGGTAGGTTTTCTAAACTTATCTTTTCCTCCAAAGGGGATATAGGCATCAATACGATAAGGAATAGTGGAATCTATGCTGGCTATAAAACGGGCAATTTTTTCTATCTCTTCATTATCGATATAGCCAGGGATAAAGACACTTTCAGCCCGCAGTTTAATTGAGCAGTTCTCTGCATACTTTTTAAAATTTTCAAGCACCTTCTCTGGATTATCTTTACCAGTAAATTCCTTAAAGATAGTTTTAGAATATGCCTTAATGCTCACACAGACCTCATCAATTGCCTTATCATCAATATATTCCCAGCCATTTGTAAGAACTATATTGTAAGTAGAAAATCTTTCCTTTAGAATCTTAGCTAATAAAAGAAAATCAGGATCTAATGCTGGCTCTAATCCCAAAAATATTACCCTCCTAAAAGAAAGAGATTTAAGAAATGATATAACCTCTCTTTGAGATAGGCGCTTTTTTTTAGTATCACGCGGCAATTCATCCAGATGACAGTCCTGTGGATAATAACGTGTAATACAGCCATGGCAGGAGAAATTACATCCTCCATCAAAATAAAGACAAATTTCTTTTAATTCTGGACTATAAACAATATGATAAACACCCATTAGACTCTACCTCTTTGAGTATAATAACTTATTTTCCCACTATCATCACAGAAAGATAGGTAAAAGATTTTTCTAAAACGTCCTTTAGTCCCCCCGTAAACTTACCTTCATCCTCAAGGGTTAGATTTTCATAAATAGTAACAGGGAATTTAGGATCAGTGCCATTTTGTATTAGAAAATCAGCGACATC
The DNA here is from genome assembly GCA_009773075.1 of bacterium. Lineage (GTDB taxonomy): Bacteria > Desulfobacterota > UBA8473 > UBA8473 > UBA8473 > UBA8473. Next base: position 1,259 of record WOUX01000168.1, read on the forward strand.
CTTAGGCATAAAACGCAACCCAACCAGAACAATCGCTATTTTGCTCTCCCTTAGGCAATTTAAGAGCTCTGACTTTCTGGTCTCGATATCGCCATCAATATGGAATGTTAAAAGGGCTGTTTCTTCTAAAACCAATCCTAACCTGGCCGCCGCTACCTGGATTGAGCTTATGCCTGGAATTACCTGGGCGCCTTTAAATCGGCCAAGGAGTTCCTGGATACCTGAGGAATAACAGGGGTCTCCAACCCGTAATATCGAACAGTTTTTACCTTTATCTCTTTCCCTCGCCACCATATCGAGCATCTCATTTCGATTCTCAACAGTCTGTACCAAAACTTTTCTTTTGCCCAGCAATTCCCTGACAGCCTTCAAGCTCAGTTCATAGCCAACGATTACATCTGATTTTTTAATGATTTGCCTTGCCTGGGTGGTGAGATATGCGGGAGAACCCGGACCTACACCCACGATATAGATACTACCTGATTTTTTAGTCATATTAAACACCCTCCCATTCCAATATATCCAGAAACCAATGTTTATCTTTTAATATTTTATTGCCAATATTAAACTTTACTGGCTTTTTGAAAATAGGTCCATTATAAACAAAGGTGTGAAACTCCCCTTTTTCACCACAGGGGTCAATTTCAGGGCCAAGTTTTTCAACAAATCCTTTATCAATTTTTTGGCCTAACCATTCTTTACCTAAAAGATCGGCTCTGGTAGAAACTACTATGGCCTCAAATCCTGCATTAATAATCTCTGAGATTAATTCTTTAGTATTCTTGCCCCATAAGGGTAAAATGGCCTCGACTTTTAATTCTTGACAAACCTTGTCAATCCATTCTTTATGTTCTTCTAAGTATATATCGCCAAAAACTATTCCTTCGAGGCCTTTTTCATTCTTCCAGGCGGTAATTATATTCTTAAATTCCTGGCGATAATTCCCTGGGGCAATAGCTTTTTGAACAATCGGAATCCCAATCATTTCTGCTTGCTCACGAATAACTTCCCGGGGCAGGCCATGAGATAATGAACATTTCCCCTTAGTTTTTGTAAAGTTAAATAAGGCCAGAATCTCATGGCCTTTTTGTCTGGCCATATAGCCGGCAAAACAACTATCCTTACCACCGCTCCAAAGACTAACTACTTTCAAAATTTAATGGTCAATTCACTAAACCATGACCTTCCTGGAGCCTGGTAATAAGAAAAGTAATATCGGTCGAAGATATTGTCCATAGACAAAGAGAGAGTAGCAAACTCCGTAACTCTGTAAGAGACTTTCGCCTCGGCTATGAAATAAGGGTCGTATGAACCATGGACTCTATTCACGGTGTCTTTATTTTCATCATTAAAATACCTTTTACTCACATATCGTCCAGTTAGGTTTGCGGAAAAGGGACCCTTTTCAAAGTCACCCCCTATATTAAACATCCTCTCCGGCAGATCGGTCAAGGCCTTCCCAACTGTCTCAGGCTTTACCTTATTCTCCTTTACCTCTGCATCGTTATAAGTAAAGTTAGCAAAAAGCCTTAAACCTTTATTAAGCCTCTGTTCTACCTCAAGTTCTACTCCTTTACCTTTTGCTTTACCGACATTTATCTTGTCATAATAAGTAGAGCTAACAGTTTTTGAGTAGATGAGATCTTCCAGGTAATTCTCAAAATAAGTAAGGCCTGCCTTTGCCCCTTTCCATAAACCCTGTTCAATCCCAACATCCCATGAGGTGGTAGTCTCTGGCTTTAAATCAGGGTTACCGGCATAGGTGATCCCTGTTGTAGTAGTCCAGGTCTTGTAAAGCTCATAAACTGCTGGAGGCCTGAAGGCCTTTCCCACAGAGGTTTTTAAGGTCGTTTTTTCCAATGGGTTATACACCAGGGCAGCCTTGGGGTTGAATGAGGATACATCCCTCGAGGCATATTGTTTTGGATAACCAGCCGTGCCTATCTGATTCGCATAGCCATCATATGTCTTCCACCAGTCCTGCCTGAATCCAAGGTATGTTGTAAGGTTGTCAAGAATCATTATTTCATCCTGAGCAAATAAGGCATAAGTTCTATCCTTACCCCATGATTGATAAGTAATATCTGTTTTTGATTCCTCATCCTTCCAATTGGTGAGATTATGTTCCGTTGTATCTGCCCAGCCATGTCTGAACGAGCCACCAAAGGTGAGGAGATGTCTTTCCAAGAGAGGTATTGTAAACTGAAGATCAGCATTATACCCTTCAGATGGTGTAGATGTAACCGTGCCAGGGCCTTCAGAACGTGTTGCGGTTGTCCCAGCTGAGGTATACCAGTTCTTCTCTTGATCAACAAGCCCAAGGGAGAGTTTTGCCTTTAAATTTGAGATTTCTGTTTCGTAACTCAGATTATAAACATTCCGCTCCTTGCCTCCCGAACCTGAAAGAAAAGTTGTTCCACACAGGATTATCGGTGGCATCTCTTAGATAGGTATGTGGTTCATCATAATTGAACTCATAACGGGTCCTAAAAAATGAGAGGTTAATCCTTGATGTCTTAGAAAAATCATACCCTGCCTTTATAGTAATATCGTCATCCCACCAGGTGTTGTCCCCTTTATCACCAATTAAATAACGAATATTCCCCTGACTGTCTGTTGTTGGAAAAGACCAGCCAGTAATACCTGCCGTAGGTTTTGTTGACTGCACATTAAAATCTGCAGGATAACCATTGGTTGTCTTATATCCATAGCCCAAAAAGAGGCTCAGCTTATTCTTTATCTTATCCCCATAGGAGAGATAAAACTTCCTTAAATCATCCATCGCCTCTCCCCTATCCCAGCTTGAACCATAGCCACTTATAATATTTACCACACCTCCCATGGCATAACCACCGTAAAGGCTTGAAAAAGGTCCCTTAACCACTTCAATCCTTTCCATACCTTCCTGTCTAAACCCATCCCACATAACACTACCGGTGTAGGCATCATTTAGCGGTATGCCATCAAGAAGTATTAGCGTCCTGTTTTCTTTTGGAATGCCCCTCAAGTTAATAACTGTCATTCTATCCATAAGACCCTTCCCGCGGCTGTTAAAAATCCCGGGGATAGTATTTAAGGCCTGGTCGACTGTCTGGATATTCCTCTTTTCCATATCCGCCTTTGTTACCACACTCACAGAGCCGGGGGCCTTTGTTACCTCCTTTTCCCCCCTTGTAGCCGTGACCACCATCTCTCCTAATTCTTCCTTTCTCTCTTCGGCCAAACTTTTATAAGCTCCACCCAGAAACCATATACCTGCCAGAATTAAAATAACTTTTCGCATTTTCTTCTCCTCCCTTGAGAATACTTTCCAGGATAAGCAATCGTCC
>WOUX01000169.1 GCA_009773075.1 bacterium
AAACCCCGGCTTCGGCAACAAATGCCTCAAGAATGGGTGGCTCAATATCAAGGTCTTCGTCTCCGAAGGTTTCAATATGGAAACGAATTGCAGACTTAATATCTGAGAGAGCTTCTTCATAGGTATCCCCCTGCCCAACAACGACCCCTTTGATTCCTAATGGATAGGCGACATAGCCATCAGGATGTTTTTCAACAACTATCTTATATTGTTTCATAAGCCCCCCTTTTTGACTTTTTACCAATCATACCATGTTTCTTGATTTTCCAACAGTATAGTTTTACGCACTGACGGCGACTTTTAGATAACTTTCTTGGCGGAAAAGAAGTGCAGTAGTATTTAGATGGTAATTTATGAAACGATGTACTGGCAACGGACGACCGACACTATCCCTTAAGAGTCCTTATATAACCCGTGTCCTTTAATGTATTCTATTACCTTTTCAGGAAGAAGATAACGGGTTGATCTATTTTCTTTGATCCTATTCCTGACAACACTTGAAGAGATATCCAGATGGGTAATATCCCGGAAGTATAGAGAGAAATTCGAGGCATGAATAAACCTGTCTTCTTCAGATAAATATGAAAAGTTTCCTGCCACATCAGCAGGAAGAACGGTTTGCAGATTAATTAAGCTGTATCCTGGTCGAGTAGTAACCACAAAATTGCAGCGGGAGAAGAGATTTATGTAATCCTTCCATGTAGATATTTCAGTAAAGGCATCTATTCCCATAATGAAAAGCAAGGTCAAATCTGAACCGTATATTTTACTTATGTGATCGATGGTCTCGATGGAATAGGATTTGCCGGGTCTGTTTATCTCAATATCAGAGGCAGAAAAGCCTGGATTTCCCTCAATAGCGAGATTGACCATCTCCATGCGATGGATAGGAGATATTATGTCCTTTCCTTGCTTATGGGGAGGGTTTGCTGAAGGTATGAAGATGACCCGCTGAAGGTTAAAGAGTTCTCGAACCTCTTCAGCAGACCGGAGATGTCCTAAATGTATCGGATTAAATGTCCCCCCAAAAAGGCCAACCCGCAAATAATCCTCCTTTTTAAGACCGTACATTTTGTTTACCGTTGTCCGTCATTCGTCGGTTAACAAACAACGGTAAACGTTTACCTAAGACCTTATTTGCCCATTACCATATACGATAAATTTACAGGTAGTAAGCTCTTCCAGCCCCATGGGGCCGAAGGCATGGAGTTTGGTAGTACTTATCCCGATTTCTGCCCCCAAGCCTAACTGGTTGCCATCATTGAATCTGGTGGAGGCATTGACCAGTACCACCGATGAATTGACTTCCTTCAAAAACCTTTGAGAATTCTCATAGTTGGATGTAACAATAGCCTCTGTATGCAATGATCCATACCTGGTAATATGGTTGATTGCCTCATCTATGCCATCTACCACTTTGACAGAGAGGATTAGATCCAGATATTCTTTATACCAGTCTTCCTCATTTGCCTGTTTAACTGATGGAACGGTCTGCAGAAGTCTGGGGCAGCCTCGGATTTCTACTCCTCTGTCTTGTAACTTTTGGATCATAGAGGGAAGAAAGTCAGGGACAATATCCTTGTGAACCAAAAGGGTTTCCAGTGCATTGCAAACTCCCGGACGCTGGACCTTTGCGTTTATAACTATGTCTTCAGCCATGTTAAAGTCAGCACTCTCATCAACAAAGATGTGGCATACCCCCTTGTAATGTTTTATAACAGGTATTCTGGAGTTTTGGACCACGAATCTGATGAGTTCTTCGCCGCCCCTGGGGATTATCACGTCAATATAATCCTCTAATTTTAACATCTCATTTACGGCAGCCCTATCTGTTATCGGGATAACCTGAATTGCCTCCTTTGATATGCCCTCTTTTTGTATGACATCTCGCAGTATGTTGGCAATGGCCAGGTTTGAATTTATGGCCTCTGATCCCCCCCGGAGGATTACGGCATTACCGGACTTTAGGCATAATCCGGCTGCATCAGCGGTAACATTGGGACGGGATTCATATATTATCCCTATCACCCCAAGAGGGATTCGGACCTTTCCTACCAGCAGGTCGTTCGGTCGCCTCCACATCCTGGTTACCTCTCCCACGGGATCAGGAAGCACAGCAACATCCCGGAGTCCTTCTGCCATGGCCTGGACAGTAGAATCACTAAGGGTTAATCGATCCATGAAGGCATCTGATAGACCCTTTTCCTTTGCATTCTCCATGTCCTTTTCATTCTCCTGCTTTAAGAGCTGAGCATGGTTTAAGAGTTCATTACTCATCTTTATCAAGACATCATTCTTTTTCTTGGACGAGAGGTTACTTAGCTCCTTAGATGCTGCTTTACTATCCTTGGCTATCTTCAAGACTTGCTTTTCTATTGACATATTGGACTCCTATTATCTCGTGAATCGTGAATCGTAAATAGAATAAAACCCATTTCCGACTCTCGGCTCTCGACTTACGACTCACGACTCTATAAAACTACCAAATCATCCCTATGGATTATCTCATCAAAGTATTTATAACCCAGTTTGCCTTCTATCTCACCGGTTTTAAGCCCCTTTATCTTTGTTATTTCTGAAGAGCTATAATTTACCAAACCTCTTGCAAACTCGAATCTGTCAGGGCCTACTAAGTTAACTGAATCACCGGTACCAAACTTCCCCTTTATGCTCAATACCCCTGAGGGAAGGAGACTTTTTCCTTTATTAACAATAGCCTTTTGGGCTCCGTCATCTACAAGAATCTCTCCCTTGGGTTTCAGGGTAAAGGCGATCCAGTGCTTACGGCTGGTCATTCTAGTCTCTTTTGGTAAAAACAGGGTGCCAACGTCTTCCCCAATAATGATCTTGCCTAAAATTCCATCCAGCTTACCATTGGCCAATATAGTAGGAACTCCAAAGATAGCGGCTTTTTTAGCAGCTTGCACTTTCGTAATCATTCCACCAATACTGATTGGGCTGGTGGTGTCCCCTGCAATCTTTTCTATTTCGTGGTTGATCTCTTTTACAACGGAAATGAGTCGGGCATCCTCTTTCTGACAGGGGTCATCATCGTATAGTCCATTGATGTCGGTAAGTATTATGAGTAAGTCGGCTCCAACCAGGTTTGTAGTCAGAGCAGAGAGATTGTCATTATCGCCGAATTTTATTTCCTCTACAGCTACCGAATCGTTCTCATTTATTATGGGGATAATCCCATAATCTGACAGGGTTGAAAGGGTATTACGTGCGTTTAAATACCTCTGACGGTTACTGAGATCATCATGGGTAAGGAGTACTTGTGCTACCTTTTGATTATATTCAGCAAAGGATTTTTCGTAATTCCACATCAGGGTAGATTGCCCCACGGCTGCAGCTGCCTGTTTCTGCGGAATGTTTTTTGGTTTTTCAGTAAGTCCCAATTTCTGCATACCAGCGGCAATAGCCCCTGAGGAGACGATAATTGGATCATAGCTATTCTTCTTTAGAAGGGATATTTCTCTTGCCAGCCCTTTAAATACCTTTGAATCCAATCCACCCTCATCAGAAGTTAAGACACCACTCCCTATCTTTATCACTATCCTTTTTACATCTTTGAGGGTATCCCTTCTGAGATTTTCCTGTGTCATCTTTTAGTTTTGATGGATTCTTAAAAAGTCCATCTGCTGTGTTACGCTG
>WOUX01000170.1 GCA_009773075.1 bacterium
TGAAAGAACAGGCAGATATGTTAGAAAAAAATTTTAAGGAGATGTCCATTGAAGATGAGGAGCTGTATAAGATTCTGATGATCAACTCCCCGATCGGCATCTATGTAGTCCAGAATGGCAGATTTAAGTTTGTTAATAACAAATTTAAAGAATATACTGGATTCAGCGATGAAGAACTATTGGGCAGGGATGCCCTAAGCCTTGTCCTTCCTGAAGACAGGGAAAGGGTCAGGCAGAATGCCATTCTGATGCTTAAAGGGAAGAGTTCCTCCCCTTACGAATTCAGGGTAATAAACAAAAAAGGGGAAATTATGTGGACATTAGAGACAGTGGCTTCCATCACATACAGGGGACAACGGGCGACTCTGGGAAATTATATGGACATTACCGGACAGAAGGCTATGGAGGAGGCAATCCGGGAAAGAGAAGAAAGATTTCGGGCGATCATTGAAAACATTGAAGACGGCTACGGTGAGATTGATATGGACGCTAACCTTACTTTCTTCAATGACTCATTTTTAGGAATCGTCGGATATACGCGGGACAAATTTATGGGAATGAATTTACAGGAATTTATTGATCAGGAGGATTTACCAAGGCTGATTCAAGCCTTAGACGAGGTTCGTAAGACAGGAAAAGCATCCAGAGGCGTTGAAATAAAGTTTATAAGAAAAGGTGGTGCCAGACGATATATCGAGACTTCCATATCCTTGATTAAGGATGTGAAAGGTCAGACGGTTGGATTTCGGGGTATCATTCGTGACACCACCGACCGCAGGGATATGGAGGATACTATCAGGAAACTGGCCTATTATGATTCCTTGACGGGGCTCCCCAACCGTCTGCTCCTCAAAGACCGTCTCAAAATGACAATGGCACATGCCAAACGTAACAAGAAAAAACTGGCTTTGATGATGCTTGATCTTGATAAATTCAAGGAAGTTAATGATACCCTTGGACACCAGATGGGAGATTGGTTATTACAAAGGGTTGGTGATCGTCTGACGGATCTCATCCGTGAGAGTGACGCGGTAACCCGTATGGGTGGTGATGAATTTGTGGTATTGTTGCCGGAAATCAGTCGGACTAAAGATAGCATGGTCGTCGCCAAAAAAACCCTGGCCTCTTTTCAAGAGCCATTCCTGTGTGATAACCACAAGCTCTCCATCACCACAAGCATCGGGATTGCTATTTTCCCTGACCATGGTCAGGACGGAAATACCTTGATGAAGCATGCCGACATTGCCATGTACCAGGCCAAGGGAAAAGGAGGCAACAACTACCAAATCTTCACTTAAACGATACCTTCCCATAATTAAGAGGAAAATGGTGTCAGTTCTAAATGCTTTCCAGACATGCCTTTGCCAGAGCAAAAAACAGAAAGACACTTGACATGAAAGAACTTCATGTGTATTAGTACTCCCTGACGAATGCGTCTCTTAAAAACCAAATCCAGACAAGAAGAGACAAACATGCAAAAGACAATAAAAACAGCCACAGTCACCACTCTGGCCCTTCTTGTGGCTTCTTCCCTGTTTGTTTTGATCCAGTATGCTATGGTTCGCACCTCAACTCCCCAATTCTGCGCTACATGTCATGAAATGCAGTTTGCCTATGACACATGGAAGAGTTCGAGTCATGCCAATAACAGACATGGATTAGTAGCAGAATGTATGGATTGTCATCTTCCTCCTGTTGAGGATACCTTAAGCTTTTACCCTGCAAAGATATATCACGGCATCAAAGACCTGGTCTTACATTTTACGAATGAAGCCTATGATCGTGAAAAAAGCCGTAAGCTCGTTTATGAAACGTTTAACAACGAGTACTGTCTGAAATGCCATAGCAACCTTCTTTATATCCCGGGCAAACGAGGGGCCATGCTGGCCCACAGGTCGTTGATTTATGCCCGTTCGGGTTATGAGAAGAAGTGTCTCGATTGTCATGAGAACCTGGTTCATAAACCGACAGAATTCTATCGATATAAATAGCTGAGGAAAGAGAGGGTGGTAAAATGAGAAAGATTCTATTGTTTGTGGGCATGGTGGTTGGAGTGGTAGGTCTTTCTATAATAGGGTTTATGGTAGTCAATGCCCAAACATCCAAGAATACCCCAAAGGAGAAGGAATTCAGGATAGAGAGGAGTATGCCAAAGGAGGCAGTGGCGTGTATTGAGTGCCATAAGAAGGAAAGCCCTGCCATATTTGTGGATTGGGCACACAGCCGACATGCGAACGCCAATATTACCTGTCTTGACTGCCATAAGGCAGAGGCATTCGATCCGGATGTAAGCAAGGAACACTATAAACAGTATCAAAGGTCAGATCAAGCCTGGGGAACCAAGAAATATAGGGTGCCTGTTTCAGCGATTGTCACCCCCAAGGACTGTTCCCGCTGCCATCCCGACGAAGCTAAACAGTACAATCGGAGCAAGCATGCAAATACAGTTGAGATCATGTGGAAGATCGACCCATGGCTCAATAACGGTATGAATAGTGAGATCGAACGTGCCTCGGGTTGTTATTATTGCCATGGATCGGTCTTGAAGATTAAAGATGGCAAACTGTCCCCTGAGACCTGGCCCAATGTGGGTATAGGACGTATCAACCTGGATGGGAGCAAGGGGAGTTGTGCCAGTTGCCATACCCGCCATCGCTTCTCCGTTATGGAAGCCCGTAAGCCCGAGGCCTGCGGCCAGTGTCATCTGGGACCCGATCATCCTCAGATGGAGATATATATGGAGTCCAAGCATGGGAGCATCTACAGGGCATTTGGAGACAAGTATAACTGGGATGGTGCTGCCGGCACATGGACGGCCGGTGTAGACTACCGTGGTCCCACCTGTACCTCTTGCCACATGTCAGGTTCCGGTTCGGTTTTGACTACCCATGATGTTAGCGAGAGACTTTCCTGGGAGCTCCAGGCACCTCTTACAGTCCGTCCAGAGGAATTCAAGGCATTCCCGGCCAAAACCAACTGGCAGGTGGAGAGGAACAAGATGAAAGAGGTTTGTCTGAAGTGTCATGGTAAGACGTGGGTAGATAATCATTACATTAAGCTGGATAAGGTCATTCAAGAATACAACGAGGTATATTTCAAGCCCGCAAAAAAAATGTTGGATGACCTCTATAGTAAGGGTCTTCTGGATAAGAGCAAAAACTTTGATGAAAAATTAGAGGTTGAATTTTACGAATTGTGGCACCATGAAGGACGCAGAGCCCGAATGGGTGCGGCGATGATGGCTCCGGATTATACCTGGTGGCATGGTTTTTATGAATTGAAGAAGAGATATAATAACTTCATGGAAGAAGCACGGGATATGCTTAAACACAAAAAGAAGGCATATAAGGCCCTGGACTTCCCCAATGCCACCGGCACGACCAAGAAGCCGGAAGAGATTTTACCTAAAAGGAGGTAGAGATGCGCCGCACTGTTTCAGAAAATCGTCCACATCTCCTTCCTTTCGTATTCCTAAACGAGTGAGGGCGAAGTCGTACCTGACTGGATCATCAGGAGAGATTGTCCTGAAGGCAGCAGTTATCTCGGAGGCAGTGCGTATGTCCGCTTGTTTCCGCTTTGTTAACTTCAGGGCAAGGCAGATCCTGTGCATGTGGGTATCAAGAGGAACGATAAGTTTGGAAGCC
>WOUX01000171.1 GCA_009773075.1 bacterium
AACCGATTAGGAGACCAACTTCCATTTTACACCTCCTCACCACGATCTTTGGCAAGTGAAACTACCCAACTTGCTAATTGTTCCAGATAATAAAAAGCGATAAGCACCATACCGGCTATCATAAAGGCATATATCCACCACATGCGTAAAAACTCGGCGGATTCAGAAGTTGTCCCCCATCGCTTGAGCATCAAGGTAATTTGCAGGGTATATACAGCCGTATATATGGGTACACAAACTCCGGCGATTATGATTATCAGCCTGGTTATACGTTTCCCCCAGCCCGTTAGTCGAGTGTCAAGCAAGGTAAATGCGATATGCTCATCTCTTTTCGTCAGAGGGGCGGCTAAAAGCAGTACAAAACAAATTATCAGATACCGGGCACTCCCCTCTATCCAGGCTGTGGAAAAGCCCAGTATATATCGAGTGAATACCTCGAAGCACACGAAAATCACAGAAACAGCTATGGCAATCCCACCGTTTTATAAATTGTGCCATGCCATACCTCCCGTTTGAATGGATGGTCTACCTTGTTTTCTGGACGATATTCCAGAACTCGTTGGCAAGAGGCCCCCACTGATCCATTTGTTTATCAAGTATAGGTTTGTAAGCCTTCATCATCTTCTCTACTTCGCCGGGCTCAAACCATTTCAGTTTCAAACCTTTTTCCTCTAACTTGCTGTATACTTGAGAGTTTTTTTTGCTTGCCCATTGACCCATGCGCCCTTCCACTTCTTTAGAAACCTTTGTCTCTATGATGCGCTGGATGTCTTGAGGAAGTCTCTCCCATGTCTTCATGGACATGAGGAACGGTGCACAGCCGTTGAAAATGTCTCTCCCTCGAGAGCTTCCATACTTCAGATATGGATAGAGGGGGGTGTCTGCCACGAGGTAAGGGGTGTGAATGCCTCCATCTACCATGCCTTGCTGTAAGGCTGTTGGCAGCTCTTCAGGTGGGATCAATATGCCAGAGGCGCCCCAGGCTTCTAATGCCGATTTTTGCATACCTCCGGCCCTCATCTTGAGTCCCTTCCAGTCCTCCATCTTGGTGATGGGCCTCTTGTTGTTCCAGATGCCATACCATGCTATGCCAGTGAGAGAGTCGCTCAGATACTTTATCCCCTTTTCGGCGTACATCTTGTTCAATTTATCATGAACTGCACGGAACCATCGGTCTCGATGGGCATTGTTGTCAAACACAAATGGGATTTCCAGAATGTTTAGGGCAGGAAACGTCCTGGCAAGAAAGACATTTGGTGTAGTAGCAACATCGATACTCCCCAGAGATAAAGCAGAGAGTTCTTCTTTGACCGGGAATAATTGAGCCATGGGATATACGGTCACCTTGACCCTGCCATTGGTGTATTTTATCACCAGCAGGATAGGCATGGCTTGCCTTTAATTCTATAGGATTCTCTTTAGTTGGCTGTTTTGCGCCTGCCTCTTCAGCAGTACTAATTATTACCGCAAAAATCAAACACAAACCCACAGAAAGCGCACCTATCATTCTCAGTATTTTCATTATTTCATCCTCCTTTTAATTTCTTTCCTGTAAATTAACTCTTTTCAGTTAACACTTACTCCATATACTGTCCATTTTATTGCTCCATATCTATCCCCCCCTCTCTTAAGAGAGCACTTACTCCAAAGCACCGCTTTGTATAAGCTCAACAAATTCTTCATCAGACATACCAAGGATGTGCCGACATATATATTCGTTGTGTTCCCCGAGGCAGGGGGCGCTCATCCTCACCTCACAAGGAGTCTTTGAGAATCGGAAAGGTGGATTATCAAAAGGTACTGCCCCAATCTCGGTGTGATTGAGTAATTTGAAGTGCCCCTGGTATCGGAATTGGGAATCACGGTGGAGGTCTTCAGCGGTAGCTACAATTCCAGCTGATACTCCAGCCTGCTGCATCAGAGACATTACCTCTTCCGCAGTACGCTCCATTGCCCAGCTTTCCACCAGCTTGTCCAGCTCATCCTCATTTCTCTTCCTTTCTAACAAAGAAGAAAACCTGCTTTCTTTCGTCCATGGTGGGCTGCCAATAACCCGGCAAAAAGCGCCCCACTCTTCATCATCACACACGGCAATAGTGCACCAACGGTCATCCCCTTTACAGCGGTAAGCTCCATGGGGAGCGGCAAATTCCTCCCGGTTGCCCACCCGCCCAGCCAGCCTTTTGTTGGCTGCGTAGTCCATGATCAAGGGAGCAAGGAAGTGGCTGCCTGTCTCTAGTTGGGAATGATCTATGTACTGCCCTTTTCCCGTCCTCCGTCGGTAGATTAACGCAGCAACTACCGCGGCGATGAGCCATTGAGGAGAAACCATGTCGGTATAGGAGCCAAAGGGACCAACTGGACCACTATCCGAGTACCCGGTCAGTTCATGAAAACCGGCCATAGCCGCTCCCTGAACCCCATAGCCCTTAAACCGGGCAAGGGGCCCCTTTTGCCCCATCTGGCAAGTGCTCAGCATGATAATATCAGGCTTTATCTCCTTTACACCCTCATAATCAAGACCATGTTTGGCAACTACACCAGGGACATTACTCTCTATGAACACGTCGGTCCACTCGATGAGGCGGTGCATCACTTCGATACCGCGCGGGTGTGTGAGATCAAGAGCCATCCCGTACTTGTCCGCATTGTATTTGTTAAAATAGCCGGCACGGTTGATGCCAGGAGTTCCGTCTTTGTAAGGAAATATAATCCTCAGTGTGTCTGGTTTTTTCGCCGTCTCCACATGGACAACGGTCGCTCCACAATCACCCAGGATCCTCCCTGTACATGACCCAACAATAACCCGGGTCAATTCAATGATCTTCACTCCGTCTAAAGGAAGGGGTTTCTCCATCTCTAGATCACCTCCCCCTGTTTAAGCAGTGCCAGTTCCTGATTTGACAATCCCAGTTCACCATGGTAAATCTCCATATTATGCTCACCAAGAAGGGGAGCCCGCTTTGCCACTTGAATCGGTGTCTCACTCAAAACAGCAAAGGGGCCTGGATGAGTGATAGATGTCTCCAACTCAGAATGCTCCAGACTTATCCAGAAATTCCTGGCCCGAAGTTGGGGGTTTTCCAGTAAATCCCTGGCATTGCTCACGGGAGCCAGAAACAGCGTGTTCTCTAGCGCCCACTCAAAGAGCTCAGCTTTAGTCTTCGTGGCAGTAAATGACACTAAGGCTTCGGAGAGACGATTAAAAAAATCCTGGGTCGCCGTGGATACATCAAGCTTAGAAAAATCAAAGCCCCGTAACCAATCAGGGCACATCCCCTCTTTGTCCATCCATTCTATAAACAGATCCTGACCAGCGGCGGCCGCAGCGCCTCCCAAAATAAACAACATTACATGACCATCCTGACAAGGATACAGTACCTGCATGCGGGAAGTTCCTATCTGACGCCATGTGCCCTGCCGCGTTAAGTTCGTCTTTGCATAAGACCACCATTCCTGAGTAGAATACGTAGCCCAAGTTGCTGCCTGCTGCATGGAAACATCCACTTTTTGACCTTGGCCTGTGATTTCCCGATGATAAAAAGCGATCATAGAAGAAGCAGCAGCCCATGACCCAGCATGGAAATAGGATTGAGGAACGGGGATGCGTAATGGTTCCCGCGTGGGTTCACCACTAATATAACTCAGGCCACTGAGCCCCATAAGCACGATATCGGCACCTTTGTAACTAGCATAAGGACCCTGGGTACCAAAAGGGGTTATAGAAGTCATCACCAATGCTGGGTTGAGCTTAGCAAGAACCTCATACCCCAGTCCCAGATCATCCATATGGTGGGGCGAGAAAGATTCAATGACAAAGTCAGAAGTCCGTACCAGCTTCTTAAATAGCTCTCTGCCGTCAACAGTTTCCAGATTTAAGGTTATGCTGCGTTTATTGGTGTTCAGAGCAAACCAGAAGAGACTCCTTTCAGGATGAGGGGTGTCCTGATAAAATGGACCTCTTCTCCGCGCCGAATTCCCTGACGGGGACTCAACAACAATAACGTCAGCCCCCATATCACCAAGAATCCGGCCGCATAATAGGCCCTTTTCATCAGTTAAGTCCAAGACCCTTATGGAATCAAGCAGACTATCCATCTAAATTAGCCCTTCTCTAATAAGGTCATCCAAAGGCCTTGCCCGCTTTACCTCCTCCATTAGTTTAGGCGAAGGATTAGGATAGACCACTGGCCCATATTCCTTTGAGGGAAGGATCACTGTAGCAGGGTTGGGGGGCATTGACCATTCATCCCTCTGATTCTTAGCCCAGGCCTCTATATCCACACAGCATTTCCCCTCTTCTATGTACTTCTTAACAACTTTGCCCTCAAAGGTGGTGACATCGCCAATTTGATTGAAAGCTCTCAAATCGCCGCTCATCTTCCACAGGAAGGCATCATCACCCATCCAGTTGGTGAAAAACATGCACAGCCAGCTCATCCTTTGAGAACCATAGTCATATGCCCGCTCCACCCCTATAGCACGGGCATATGCGTCGAATATGTGCACTAGCTCCGGAACATCCGCCTCGCCCATCTCCTCAACATACTCAAGGGCCTTAGGGTGTCGATACTCCCACTCATACTCAATCTTGTCTGCCCTGAAAAAGGGACTTCCGGCTCCCATAAGCCAGGCGATCTCATCTCTGACAGTAAGAGGCCCCTTAATCATGGGACCCACTTTATCACCCACCTGTACATCTTCCCACCATCTGGAATCAGAACCCCTTATTTCCTCATTGTTATACGCCTCCAGGATACTGATCCAATCTTCCTTAGTATAGGTTGGCTTCTCGATCTTGCGGTATTTGCCGGCGGAACCGGATGATCCCCTGTCAACCCAAACGGTATGATGAAGCTCTTTACCTACAATTTCACCTCTTTGATTCAGGTATACCCCCTCATCATAGTCGATGTAGATTTGGCCGCCGCCAGCCATCCTGCCCTGTTTCACTTCCACATCACGAAG
>WOUX01000172.1 GCA_009773075.1 bacterium
ATAGGATAGCAAGTGGTACAATAATGTATCTATTGTATAATGTAGTGTTGATTCTTGGGTCTATACTGGCTCTTCCTTTTTATTCGTTTAAGATGATAACTGCCGGTAAATACCGGAGGAGTGTTCTTCAAAAGTTAGGTTTCCTGCCAAAAAAGTTAACAGAATGCCTTGCCGGGAAAAGCCCCATTTGGCTTCACGCTGTTTCAGTTGGTGAAGTCCTCTCATCCATCTCCATAATCAGGCAGATCGGAGACAGGTACCCAAACCACAAAATCATTCTTTCTACAGTAACAGAGACGGGAAACTATACGGCAAATTCCAGACTCAAAGGGATAGACAGTATAATCTATTTCCCTCTGGATTACCCATGGGTGGTTAAAAGAGTTATCGATGCCATCAAACCTCGACTGTTTGTAATTGTGGATACCGATATCTGGCCTAATTTTTTAAGAGAATTAAGGAAACAACAAATCCCATCCATTATTATTAATGGCAGGGTTTCCCCCCGGTCATATCGAGGACACAGATGGTTCAAGTGGTTTTTCAAGGCAGTATTGGAGTGCCTATCCTTTTTTTCCATGCAATCTAAAGTAGATTCAGACAGGATAATAAGGAGTGGTGCAGATGCTACCAGGGTGGTAACGACAGGAAATCTAAAATTTGACCAGACTGTTCCTGATCTCACTGAGGCAGAAAAACAAAGGCTTTTGGATTCAATGGGTTTAAAGCCGGACCAGAGGGTTTTTATTGCAGGCAGCACCCATAAAGGAGAAGAAGATATTGTTTTGGATGTCTTTGAAGCTCTCAAGGGAGAATACCCGGATTTAGTCCTGATTCTGGCGCCTAGGAATCCGGAGAGGTTTAGGGAGGTAGAAAATTTAGTATCCCAACGAAGTCTTAACTGTGAGAGAAAGACGAGGGTTAAAGCTTCCTCTGACTCAGGAGCTACTGAGGTGATAATCCTCGATACAATAGGAGAATTGTGTAAGATATACTCTGTCGGACTTCTGGTCTTCGTTGGGGGGAGTTTAGTCAAGATCGGCGGGCATAACCTACTTGAGCCAGCGGCTTACAAAAAAGCCGTAATATTTGGCCCTTATATGCACAACTTTTTAGAGATATCAGGGGTGTTGAAAGATAGTGGCGGAGGGATTCAGGTCAGGAACAGAGATGAGTTTCTCTTCCAAGCAAGAAGGTTGCTTGGTGATCCTTCTCTTTTGCGCCAATTAGGGGAAGCAGCCTACAGTGTAATTGAAAAGAATCAGGGGGCAACCCTCAGAAATATGGAGATAATAGATAGGTTTTTAAGCCCCCAAACAGCAGAGTTTCTAGGATAGTGGTAAAACGGGTGGGGTAATAGATAAGACTTATTTTATATCTGTTTTTAATTATAGGCTATGAATCTCAGAAGTTTTTTTGAAAGGATCATTTGGCAGAGGCACGATAGAAAATATATAGAGATAGTGCTGTTCCCTTTATTCCTGCTCTCTCTGCTTTACAGAGGCGTTGTCCAGACCAGATATTGGTTATACCAGAGGGGTATCTTACGATCAAAGAAACTTCCCTGTAAAATTATTAGCGTTGGGAACATCTCTTTAGGTGGATCAGGAAAGACTCCTACAACTCACTATATTGCCAAATTACTGAAAGAAAATGGCTTCCGAGTCGGAATAGTGAGCAGAGGTTACAGAAGCAAGAGAACGGGGAAGGTAAGCCTGATATCCAATGGTGATGACGTCATATTGTCCTCGAGAGAGGCCGGCGATGAACCGTACATGCTGGCAAAGAAATTGAAAGGCATTCCGGTTCTGACCTCAAAGGATCGTTATCAGGGGGGCAGATATGCGATTGAACATTTTAATAGCAACGTATTGATTTTAGATGATGGTTTTCAGCATATAAGGCTTCAAAGAGACATAGATATTCTCTTGCTGGATTCACGAACAATATCTGGCAATAATTATCTCTTTCCAAGAGGGGTGCTTCGAGAACCATTAGGGAACCTGAAGCGGGCCGATGTGTTTTTGGTTACGAGGGCAAAGGATTTAGAGGGGTACAGGAAGATTAGTGATACAATAAGAGAGATCAGAGAGGATGCTGAAATCTTTTGCGGTTACTTTCAACCAAAATATTTGATAGATCCCCTTGGAGAGAGAAAGGGTTTGGATTATTTAAAGGACAAAAGGGTTTTGTCCTTCTGTGGTATTGCTAATCCAGAACACTTTACCACTTTATTGAAAGAGCTGGGGGCGATAGTGGTAAAGGAATTGATTTTTCCAGACCATCACTGGTATTCATCAATAGACTATAAGAGGATAGAGGAGAATTCAAGAGAGGTCAATTTCGCTCTAACTACAGAGAAGGATATGGTCAAGATATCCAGTTCTTTTTTTAGCAATGTTAAAACATTTGCCCTTGAAATAGAATTACGTTTGGAGAAAGAGGAAGAGTTTAAAGATTTTTTGTTGAGAAGAGTAGGGAATTTCTCACTGTAGACTGATTATGAAAGCAAAGAATAAAAAAGATATAGACTTTAACAGCATTGAAAAAATCCTGGTCAGGTCAACTAACTGGATTGGCGATGTTATCCTTACTTTTCCTGCTATAGCCACTATAAGGAAGAACTTCCCCAGATCTTTTATAGCGACGTTGAGCAGACCCTGGGTTGCCCCTTTACTTGAAAATAATCCTGAAGTGGATGAGGTTATTCTATACGATCATAATCGAATACACAATGGGATATTGGGAAAGCTTAGGCTTGCGAAGGCTCTGAGAGAAAAAGGGTTCGATTTGGCTGTTCTCTTCCAGAACGCTTTTGATGCTGCCCTGATAGCCTTTTTGGCAGGTATCCCCATCAGGGCAGGGTATAACACTGATGCCAGAGGGCCTTTATTGACGAACAAGGTAATATTAGATAAAGCAGTGCTGAAAAAACACCAGAGCTATTACTATCTGGAGATGTTAAAAGCCCTGGGTATGGACATCGTAGATGATCATCCTGCGATTGAAGTTTCTGATGAGGCAAGGAAGAGGGCAACCGAAATATTGGATTCCCTCAATATACAAAACGGTGAGTTATTGATAGGCATAAACCCTGGGGCATATTTTGGCTCTGCAAAAAGATGGCTTCCTGAAAGGTATGCCTTATTATCGGATATGATAAATAAGGATTTTGGCGGTAAGATATTGCTTTTTGGCAGCGGAGAGGAAAAAGCAATATCTGAAATGATACGATGCGTTGCTAAATCAGATGTCGTAGACCTTGTTGGTAAAACATCCCTTTTAGAGACTATGGCTTTGATAGAGAAATGCAGTCTTTTTATAACAAATGACTCCGGATTAATGCATTTAGCCGGCGCTTTAAAGATTCCGCTCATAGCGATTTTTGGGTCAACCGATCCTGTTACTACGTCTCCCCTGGGAAATAGCAGTATAATTGTCAGAAAAGAAGTACCCTGTAGTCCATGTCTGAAGAGAGAATGTCCAACAGATCACCAATGTATGAGATTGATTGAAGCTGGTGATGTTTATCAATATGTTAAGCAGGCATTAACGGGCAGAGTTATGAGATCGTGCTGAGTGATTTAGAATGAATATAGCTGTATTTATGGATAGGGATGGGACTATAAATGATGAG
>WOUX01000173.1 GCA_009773075.1 bacterium
CTCAGCAAATGACCCCAACGCTTCGCATTAGGGTTATAAATGAAAGAAACTTGCGCTTCAAGTTTCTTAGGAGGTTGTTTAGACTGTAGGCTGAAGGCTGTTAGTTACTGCGCATTGACCGAATCAAGGCGCTCAGAACCTTCTCGGTCTCCACCATTTTCGAGTCGCATTCGGGAACATCCAACTCATTTGTATAACCCAAGCGGCTGGCCAAGCCGAACTGGTAATGCAGTCCCCTGCGGAACCGAAGGCTATTTCAAGAAAGCGAAGGTATTCGGCTTGACTCTCGCGTGCACATCCCTCAACGATGTTTGACGGCACCGAAACCGCCGCTCTTCGCATCTGGGAAGTCAGCCCATAGATCTCCTCCTTGGGAAACCCTATGGTTGCCCGATAGATCAAGACCGCCACTTCGTCGGCCAGTTCAAACGCTCTGAGCTTCGTATGGTCGCGCATAATTTCCTCCTACAGGCTAACTGCCTACAGCCTATCCACCTGAGCAGTTACCTAGAATGCAACAAGCAGCACCCCGGCAGCCACTGCTATCTGGTAGATTATCTGGGTTATATCCTTTATCTCGCGCAACCAGGCAATCCTCTCGAGTTGTTCAGGAACTACTATTGTATCGCCAGACTCTATATTACTGCCCCCGGACTCCCACCTGTTTGAGGTTTTACTCCATGATATGCCGAGAAAACGGCTGCTTGGTCTCACAGCAGTCCCGTCAGCCTTCAAGAGATATACCCTCTTTTTATCCGCATTTTCGGTGTATCCGCCGGCTAAATCTATATATCTTGAAACGCCCTTGTCCTTATCATACACAAAGGCTGTCTGGTTGTATACAGATCCTATGACCTGAACACTATGGGGATTTGCCATAATAAATAAGCTATCCCCCTCCTCAAGTTCTATGTCATAGGGCGTATTCTTTAGGATCTCAGGCCGGTCTATCTCTAAAACCATCCTGCCCTTTGCCTTTACGCCTTTCAGCATAGCTATAAAATCTCTTTTTTGTTTGATTTCTGATTCTTTGGTCTTCGCATCTTCAGAGGACAGAGCTACTCCAACCTCCGCTGCCCCTTTTCCTAACAACTCCCTTTCAAGCCTCTCTGCCATTTCATCAATCTGCTTTTGTTGTAGCTGCCTTACCCTTTCTCTCGTAAACACAGCCCCCCTTAAATATGCCCTGTCTGTGTATCCACCGGCACGCTCAATTAGAGAAGATAGTTTTTCGCCCTTTTTGACAGTGTAGATGCCTGGAAACTTTACCTCACCGGATACGCCGACCATTCGATAAAGCTGCCATTCCGGGACTGTGCGGACAAAGAGGTAGTCGTCTTCCTTAAGCAAGGTGTTGCTTTCGGATTCTCCTGTCAATGCCTTTTCAAGGTTTATTAAGATCTTCTCGGTTATTGGGCCTTTGTCTGTGACATGTACCCTGGTTAACTCTGCCTCTTTATTGTAAGCATAATACTTAAGCCCCCCTGCCATTGAAATTAAATCCTTAACAGTCATTCCTGATTTAAGTCCATACTCACCTTCTCTATGTATTGCTCCAGAGATTCTTAGTATTCTTTTGTCTTGAACAACTGGGAAAATCTTTACTAAATCTCCTCCTTGCACCTTCATACTCTTAGCCTCGACAAGGCCCGAACCGAGTGCTGTCTGCCGGGTATTATCAATAATACGTTCTATCTGAACCCTTCCGCTAAATGCAATATCGCTCAGCCCACCAGCCATCTCTATCAGTTGTGAAATAATTGTATCCCCTTTAAGCTCGTAAGTTGCAGGGTTCCTTACATTCCCTGCAATCCCCGCAAGAGGCCCAACCGGTGGTATATATATCACATCCTCCGGCATGAGCCTTATATCTTTTGTCTTATCGCCTTTGAGCAGGAGATCATATATATCAAAATGAACGGTTGTTCTGCCATTCCTCTTGACCTGAATATCCCTCATTGTGCCTGTCTTACTCGGGCCGCCAGCCTCAAAAAGGGCATTTATAAGGGTAGAGAGCGAGGAAATGGTGTATGCCCCCGGCTTCTCTGCATTGCCTACAACATAGACCCTGATTGTCCTTAATGCCCCCATGCTTACATTCATCTCAAAGCCTGTGAAGTATTTTGAAAGTTCCTATTAACAACAACGTTCCACTGCCCCTCAATCCTTCCCCATACATTTATTCTTATCTCATCACCGGGTCCAAGGACATAATCAGGTCCAACAGGGACTCTCTCAATAGGGGATTTCTCAACAGGGGCGAAGGTTGACGGTGGCTGTCTGAAGAGGTCATAGCCAAACTGTTTTATATCAACAGATACCGCAAAAGAACTTTTTATGCCTAAAATTTTAAATGTGCTATCTACTGCATCCATTGTTCCAATTATGAATCCGGCATTAACTACTTCAGGGATTGTTATTACTCCATCTTTTTTTTCAGGAATCCTGACGACCTTAATTGGAATGGCAACATTGCCAACAGCTAAGGGCTGTGATATATAGGAAAATGTAACCCCTGCATAGTTTTTAAGAATTTCAAATTGAGTCTCAGTAATTTCTACCTTTTCAGAGACAAACTGTTCAAAAACCGAAGGTCTTTCCGCAGGAGGTTGTGCCTCTTGGACCGGAGCAGATTGTACAGGTTGAGGTGGTAACTGTGGTAAGGTTNGTAGTACCTAGAGGTGCCTGATATTGATATTGAGGTGTTATCGGGATTGCTTGAATCTGCTCAGCAAACAAACCTCCTGAAGAAATAAATATGACTTGAACAAAAATAAACAAAAATACAAAAGCGAGCAAAAAATTCTTTTTGGTCATAGAAGAACATCCCCCTTATTTTTAAGTGTTCTTATAATTTCAAGTGTATCTTGGTAGGATATCTTTGAATTTTGCTCCTAAAATACCCCTTTGATCCGCCTCTGGTGGAAGACGCCTGTCCTATCAGTTATATAAAATCACCACCCAAAATATCACAATATCCCCACAGACCGCAGTATCTCCGCCAACTTTGGCTCTCTTTGAGCATATTCTCTAAGGGCTTTTTCAAGTCTCAGTTCTCTCTCCTCAAGCTCCTGATTCTTTCTGATAGCTGGTGCCAGAGCAGTCCTCCTATCCCAAAGTACAAACCCGATCAGGGCAAAAATCCCGGCAAACACCACCCCAAAACCACCCAAAATGATATTCACCAGCCCATCCACCCTCGTTATTAAATTCTTCTGTCCTTCTTCCAATCTGGCAATGCTCAAATCCAAAGTATGAAGCCGCTCCAGTATCTCCTTGTTTGTTAAACTCATTTGTCCTTCTACAGCTAAAACCGAATTAGAATAAAGGATAAACAGAACGGTAATTAATAGCAAAAGACCAATTTTTCTCATTAAGTCCCTCCCCCTGATAAAACCTCAATCAAAACCTGATTGTCAGTTCACCACCAAAAAAGTGCCGAATTTTGTTTTCTCCATCCACAAAGTTAAGATTATCCACCCTCTCAAATCCGTACCTTCCTGTAACTCCGATCACATCAGTAATATTGTAGGACAAATCCACTCCAAACTGGTATTGTGTTTCCTGGGTAGCCCTGCTTAAGCCCCTGTTTTCCATGTCAATATCTATGCCTGCAATGAGATCATTGGTTAGATAGCTTGTAGCCCTTACAAAGAGATCCTCAGCATCAGTCCCCACATGATGACCAAAGACCCTTCCTTTATAGAAGGCAGGATATTGACTGTGCTGGTACCAGCAATCGGGTCCTTGACCGGGGCTGGTATTCACATACTCTATTCGCAGGTCCGTTTTTCCGGTTAAGAAAAGGTCATTGAACAGCAGACCTACAAGATAGGCTCTGCGGTCTGGGGGGTATCCTGTATCTTCCGCGCCAATTTCTGCATAGAGTTTAATTGACCTCAATAATCGGGTTATGCGATGTATATCCTTAATCCAGAATGAAAAATCAACGGCAAACTGTTGATTGCTAAAGCACTTCTAGCGTTTCGGTAAAGCTTAATCCTCTTCCTTCACCGCCAAAGATGGCAATATGACTCATCCCCAGTTCAAGGGTTGGAAGGGGTTTGATGTTTAATCTCAATCCATACAGATATGGTTCAGGGATTGGTCTGTCCTTTTCGAGTTTGGACAGGACGAATGCTACCTTAAATGGCCCCAGGTATCTAAAAATCCAGGGTAATAAAATCGGTCTGGGGTTGGATATTTTCACCATATCAAAGGGCTCCGCATTGTTGGTCATAAGCAGAGAACCATGGTATCCAGGCCCCCACCACATTGAATCCCGCCCTATTTCAAACTCAATACTACCAAGGTTCAACTTTGCGTAACCCTTTTTTAGATCAACCCCGGTATTCTCCTCGTTATCGAGGTTTTGATTATACTCAAATATAGGCTGGTAGTACAGGGATATGGTATCGAAAAACTGGCTGTGTCCTGAGATTTCCAGAGAGGCGTTATGGTTGTTTCCATACCGAATGCCATCATTATTATAGATTGTGTAGTTTTCGTCGAGCAAATGGTATCCAATTTTCATTTCATCTATAGGTTTTATGAAGGTCTTAACCTTAACATTATCGATCATTCCAAGATTACTTAATTCATCCCTGAATTCCTTTTTAAGCCTTTTCAGGAGAGAGAGGGTTAAACCATCTACCTCGTATCCAGGTTTCCTCTCTGCCATTAAACCCATTGCCTCACCGGTCAGCCTTGCCACTTCCGTCCTGGTAAGTGGTATGGTATTGATTAATCCGCTCTCTATTAATCCGGAAGAAGCCAGTCTTTCCAGCACAGGATAAACCCAACTGTCTGCATTGACATTTACCGATGTTTCAGAAAGTGCCGGGATAGGCAGGGCAATGATTAAAAGGAAGAGTAAAATTCTTATTACCATGTAAGTATGTGTATCACAGAAAAAGCGCTCCGTCAAATTTTAAAGGATAACTACCTGTAATTCAGGCACTGAACTTCAGACTTATCTGCTATTTGCCATGCTTTTATCTTTGTATAATTTCTTGGCATTTCCACTCCTTAGTCTAATGTCTGAAGTCTATGGTCTAATGTCTGAATCATGTTGTCCGGGCGATTAGGCTTATAGGTTGGGATAAGTTTGTGGAGGGTACGAATGATGGCAGGGGTATCTTGCAGCTTTGCAAAATTCTTCAGGTCTTCGACATTTCCAAATAAAAAATCCTGTGAAAATGCCTCGTTAATTCTGGCCTTGAAGATGTTGGGATGAGCAGTAGACTCAACCCCTTCCTCTGGGGTCAAAAGCTCCTCAAAAAGCTTCTCCCCGGGTCGAACCCCGGTAAAAACAATAGGAATATCCTTCTCAGGCTCCAGACCGGAGAGTCTTATAAGTTCACAGGCTACATCGTATATCTTTACTGGTTCGCCCATATCCAGCACAAAGACCTCTCCACCCTTTCCCATGGCCCCGGCCTGTAAGACTAAAAGAACTGCCTCGGGAATGGTCATAAAATAGCGCTTCATCTCAGGATGGGTGATGGTCACAGGCCCACCGTGCCTGATCTGTTCCTGGAAAAGGGGAATAACACTACCCCGGCTCCCCAGGACATTCCCAAACCGGACAGCTATAAATTGGGTTGTTTCCTTGTGGTTGAGATTTGTTATAACCATCTCGGCCACTCTTTTGCTGGCGCCCATAACACTGCTTGGATTGACCACCTTGTCTGTAGAAATGAGGATAAACTTCTCCACCCGATTCTTATAAGAAAGCTCACCCAATATCTTTGTCCCCGCGATATTTACCCTGACAGCCTCTTCGGGGAAATCCTCTATCATGGGAACATGTTTGTACGCTGCGGCATGGAACACTACCTGGGGGGCAAAGTTACTGAAAACAGAGTCCATCTTCTCTCTGTCTAGAATGTCTCCAAGTGCGGGATGAGTGGAAAGGCAAGGATGTTGTTCTTTTATCTCCCTGCTTATATTAAAAAGCGCTGTCTCATCAATGTCCAGAAGTATAAGCATTTGTGGGTCAAACAGGGAAACCTGTCTCACAAGTTCTGAACCAATGGAGCCTCCTGCCCCTGTCACCAAGATCCTTTTGCCCTTCAGATTGGTTTCTACCTGAGCATATTCGATCTCTACGGGCTCTCGACCCAACAGATCCTCCAGGTCAACCTTTTTAATATCCAGGAGACTGATATTCCTGGACATAATCTCTCTGGTGCCTGGTATAATATAAATCTCATCTATCCCTGCTTTGTGAAGGTAAGAGACAATATCTCTAATATCACTGGAAGAAGCTGAAGGCATGGCAATCACGGCTAACTCCACATCTAGCTTTTTCGAAATCCTTGGAATATCCCTCCTCCTTCCTACAACCTCAACACCGTGAATGGAGACCTTATTTTTCGCTGGATCGTCGTCTATAAAGGCCACTGGCAAATAAGGGGATTCTTTCGCCCTCTGCATATCTCTCACAATCTGCTCCCCGGAATTTCCGGCCCCGATAATTAATGTGTTCTTCTTTTCAACGCCAGAGTATCTTCTTGACTGGGAATAAACCCGCTTGGAAATCCTTAGCCCCCCAGACATGAGGAGTGAGAGGGCATAATCTATTAAAAATATTGAGCGAGGGAAACCCTTAAATGACCCATTATAGGCAAGAAACAAGATAAAGGTTGAGATAATCAATGAACCCAGGGTTTGAGTTTTGAATATCTTTACAAGCTCGTAGAGACCCACATAGGACCATGTAAATCGGTAGATTTGGAATAAATAGAAAACAAGGATCTTGATGCCCACAAACAAGGGAAGATATACATAAAATTGTCCCAGATAAGCATTTGGAATCAACCCTTCAAATCGGAGGTAGAAGGAAAGGTAAAGGGCCAGACTAAAAATAACGGAATCCGAGATCAAAAAGAACAGGGTTCTTTTCAGGACACTTGTTTTGAAGAGTTTTTTTAAGAAAGTATTGGGAATCATTACCGTTATTAAATGTCAATTAGATATTAGATTAGATATAATCAAGTATCTCGGTTAGGTAAGAGAAGGGGTCAAACCTACACAATATCGTAACTACTCAGGTGGATAGGGGAAAGAAATTATCATAAAAAGACCTCACTGTCAACTGTGTTTTGTGTGTTTTGGGTTTGATGGAACTCGGAACACACATCGTACCCCCCCTGGTATCTTGGTTTTCATCCGTTAACATCTGCGGGGAAGTGACGGTTTCTTCAGTGGTTTACCCCTTCGGTTTTTATAACTTTATAAAAAGTTAACCATAATATCTTGAGATCAAATAGGAATGACCTGTTTTTCAGATAATACTCATCGAACTCAACCTTTACCGGGATCGGCAATTCATCCCTTCCGTTTACCTGCGCCCAGCCGGTAATCCCTGGAATGATTTTGTGTATCTCTTTTTGAGTCCTTAAAGCAACCAAATCGTCCTGATTATACAATGCAGGTCTTGGACCTACAAAACTCATATCCCCCTTCAAAACGCTCCATAATTGTGGCAATTCATCCAGCGCAGAAAGGGACCTATCGGTGTCAGATATTCATCGGGATTCTCCAGCAAGTGAGTAGCAACATCCGGCGTATCAATCCGCATCGTCCTGAGTTTCGACATTTTAAATATTGTATTATTAATACCCACCCTGTCCGACCAGTACAGCACAGGCCCCCTTGAGGTTAATTTTATCAGAATTGAAATGACTATCATGGGAATCGATAAAAGAATCAGCAGTAATATTGCAATTATCACATCGAAAAATCTTTTCATTTTTCAAGAGAGAAAACCACTTTCAGAGCTTGATCGATCATATGCATATCTCTTTGTTCCAATCTGCCCCTCACACGAGACAATCTCAACCGATAGTCAATCGGACGGGTTTGCAGACAGTCGGCCACAGACTTCTTGTCCAGACCGTTTATCGCAGATGGAATCAGGGTCACATTGGTCTTGATTCTTGCCTTTTTCTCACTCCATTCTGTAATCGGCACAACCTGGATAACAGGGACGCGCGCATTGTAAACATCGTTTGTCACAATCACGCATGGTCGCACTTTACCTGTCTCAGACCCCTGTACAGGATCCAG
>WOUX01000174.1 GCA_009773075.1 bacterium
GTGAGGGTGAAAGTCTTTGCTCTATTCTCTATTCTCTTTGCTCTGTTCTTAATGCCTTCGGCAATGGCTGCATCACAGAATATAGAGGATACCCTTAAGATATATCTTAAAAACAACTTCCCGTGGGCAAAAATTGAGATAAGGGACTTGATATGTGGGACCGAAATCCCTGAGGGGCCACCCGAAAAAATTTTTGTGGAAAAAGGACCTCCCAGCAGAACAGTTTTCTGGCTCGAATTCAAGAACGGCAAGAAAATAACGGTAACTGCCAATGTCAAGGCCTTCGATTGGATTGTGTTGAGCAGGAGAGCATTACGAAAAGGCTACTGTCTTCAAAGGGATGATGTATATGTAACGCTGATGGATGTTACCCGGATACCGGGCAATGCCATAAATGATACGGCAAAAGTTACTGGAAGAGTATTGACCCGCTCAATAATCGCCAATATGCCCATAGTGGATAATATGATTATGATGGAGACAATCATGGTAAAAAGGGGACAACCCGTAGTTATTTTAGCGGAATCCCCTGTTTTTAACATCACTACAAAGGGTGAGATAAAAGAAAACAGCTATGTGGGAGGTTTCGTAAAGGTCATTAACCTCACATCAAAAAGGTTGATAACAGGATTGCTTATAGACGAAAACACTGTAAAGGTGGAGTTCTGATGAAAACAGTCATGAATTATGACCTACAAGTTACAAGTTTTAGAAAGCTTTCACTGTTCACTGTTCACTGTTCACTGTTCACTGTTCTTTTACTATTTTCTGCCTGCGCCATCGCACCAAAGCTTCCACCCACCCCCCCCAAATATGTGCATGAAGAAAAGAAGGTGGAACAGTCTTTATCTAAAACTAACTCGTTATGGCATGATACGGCAAGTCTGTACGAGGATATAAAGGCAAGAAGACTCAATGACCTTGTGACTATAAATGTTATAGAAAGTATAGTAGGATCTGGAAAGGCTGATACTGCTGCCGGTAGGGATTCCTCCCTTAGTGCAGGTATCGACAGCTTATTTGGTGTGCCTCTCGATCTTAATATAAAAAATCTTTATGGTGGTGGTAAGGCCTTCTCGCCCACTGTAAAGGGTTCCATTAAGAATGACTTTAAAGGCAGCGGTGAAACCACGAGGGAAGGAAAACTCATCGGCACTATAACGGCAAAGGTTGTGGAGGTAATGCCCAACAACAATCTTGTTCTGGAATCGAGAAAAGAGATAACTATCAATAATGATAAACAGATACTTGTTCTTAGGGGAACAGTAAGGCCTGACGACATTTCCATAGACAATACCGTATTGAGCAGCAGGGTAACAGATGCCGAGATATATTTTGTTGGAGATGGAATACTCCAGGACAAACAACGCCAGGGCTGGCTCGTAAGAATTCTGGATAAAATATGGCCATTTTAAAAACAGAAGTCAGAAGTCAGAAGTCAGAAGTCAGAAGACTGAAAGAAAGGGGCAATAAATTTATTATTTGCCTTTTACTGTCTGCTGTCTGCTGTCTGCTGTCTGCCGTCGTTCATGCCGACCGAATTAAGGACATAGCCAATTTCGAAGGTGTAAGGGAGAATCAGCTTATCGGATACGGGCTTGTTGTGGGTCTTAACGGCACTGGAGATAAGGGTATTGCTACCATGCAGAGCATAGCCAATATGTTCCAGAGGATGGGATTAACCGTAAAACAAAATGATATAAACGCAAAAAATGCCGCTGCTGTTATTGTTACCGCTACGCTTCCCCCTTTCCCCAAATTCGGCACCAAAATTGATGCCCTGGTATCTACCATCGGAGATGCAACGAGCCTTCAGGGGGGAACCCTCCTCCTTTCCCCACTGAAGGGGCCGGATGGTAATGTTTATGCCCTTGCTCAGGGGCCCCTCTCCATTGGCGGGTTTATAGGAGGTGGAGGTGGCACAACGGTTCAAAAGAATCATCCTACAACAGGAAAGGTTCCCGAAGGTGTCATCGTGGAAAAAGAGATACCTTTTATCCTCGGTAATGGAAGCGAGATAAAAATATTCTTGCGCAGACCTGATTTTACAACTGTAACCGAAATGACTAAAAAAATAAATGAGGCGCTAAATTTTGAGTATGCCTCACCGATAGATCCTTCAGCAATAAGATTAAAGATACCACAGGATTACGAGAATAAGGAGGTTGAACTAATAACCTTTATAGAAGGGCTCGATGTGCCTGTTGATCTTCCTGCACGGGTAGTGATAAATGAGAGGACAGGTACGGTCGTGATAGGCGATAAGGTCAGGATATCGCCTGTTGCCATTGCCCATGGTGGTCTTACTATAGAGGTTAAAACAGAGTTTCAAGTCTCTCAACCACCTTCCTTTGCACCTGAAAGCGCAAAGACTGTCGTGACCCCAAAAACCGATGTTGATGTTAAGGAGCAGAAGGCATCCCTTAAGGAGGTCTCTGGTATTACCCTTGGTGAAATCGTGAGAGCTTTAAACGCCCTCGGAACAACCCCGAGAGACTTGATTTCTATCTTACAGGCGTTAAAGGCAGCAGGCGCTTTAAGGGCCCAGCTGGAGATTATATAATGAGGATTCAAGGGGTCGAGGAGTCGAGTGTTTAAGAGTTAATAATATTCACTTGACCACTGGAATCCTTAAACTTACGAGGTATTTTCAGATGAAGATTCAAGATAACATTTACACTTCCTATCGGCATAATATTGAGGAATATAAAGGGAGAAACGACCCTGAGGCAATAAAGACCGTTGCAAAGGAAATGGAAGCGCTTTTTGCATATGAGTTGATTAAAGCGATGCGAACCACAACCAATACAACATCCAATGATAGTCTTGGAAAAGATGTGTACATGAGTATGTTCGATATGGAACTTGCAAGGCTCTTTGCTGAGAGGGGGCTTGGGCTTCGGGATATATTGTTTAAGGAATTAAACAGAGGAGTCCAAAACACAGAGCATGGAGCAAATGGCGAAGATCAAAGAAATTCCAAACTCAATAACCATGATTCCCGAAGGTCTTCCTTGCCTGTTGATGGTATAATCAGTTCTAACTTCGGTATCCGCAAACACCCCATATATGGGATTGACAGTTTCCACCATGGTACAGATATCGCTGCGCCGGATGGCACACCCATATATCCATTTAGAAATGGGAAGGTTATATTCAGCGGTGAGCAGACAGGTTTTGGGAATGTTGTTATAGTTGACCATGGGAATGGTTTTACAAGTAAATATGCCCATAATAAGATAAATCTCGTAAAAGAGGGAGATTCTGTGGATACAAATTCTGTGATAGCCCTGGTTGGAAACACAGGAAGATCAACAGGATCTCACCTGCATTTTGAGGTAAGATATAAGGATGACAGCATTAACCCCATTTTAGCACTAAGTACGGATGATGCAGACACAAAGTTGCAAAGGCACATAGGCACAAAGCGGTTATCGGCTTTAGCCGATAGTAGTTGACTTTGTTTAATGAGATGGGGTTAAAGAATTTCAGAAAAATTCCGATAGAGAAGGTATGTAAAAAGGTGAAAAGACATCTTTGCAACTCAGGTAGATAGACTTTAGGCTTTTAGACTGTAGGAACGTGCCATGGTAGACCATACCAAGCTCAGAGCGTTTAAACTGGCCGTAACAGTCCTCAGCCCACAGCCTAAACACCTGTTTTAGATTAGTTTGAGGGGGAAAGTCTCTCAAAGAGGAGGTCTAAATGAAAATTTATGGGAATAAGCCGCCGGAAAGTCAGGACATAAACCTTAACACTCAGAAGGTTATCAGTTCAGGGCCAAAAGATAAAACTACAGCCACTGAAAAGGTGAGATTAACCGACAGGGTCGAATTTTCGGACAGGTCTAAAGAAGTGGCAGAATTAATGAATGCCATCAATCAACTGCCTGAAGTCAGAACGGATAAAGTGAAGGCTGTGAAAGAGGCTATAGAGTCAGGCAATTATAATATTGACACATTAAAGATAGCTGAAAAGCTCCTGAGTGAACTATGAAAACTGTTGATAGCATAAAAAGTATTCTTATTGAGTTAATTAGCGGCTATCGTATGTTACTCAATGTTCTTCGCAAGGAAAGGGAATGCCTGATAAATCTCGATGCTGCCGGGATAGAGAACCTTTCAAAGGAGAAGGATACGATTATTCTGAGACTCCAACTCTTCGAAGAAGAAAGGGGCAGGCTTACAGCCAAATTCATCACGGACAATAATATTACAGGCAATATGAGTCTACAGAGAATTTATGAGTTAACCGGTGATAATTCATTTCAGGTATTGGAGTCACAATTGCTTACGGTACTACAGAGCATAGAAGATATGAATGAATTTAACAGGATATTGATGGAGCGTTCCATCAACTTTGTAAAAAATGCTGCTAATTTCCTGGGCTCATTTGCTTTTAATACAAAAAATAGAGGGGTGGTACTTTCCAAGGAGGCTTGATTGTCTTTATTCGCCCTGTTCAATATTGGCAAATCAA
>WOUX01000175.1 GCA_009773075.1 bacterium
TTTCTCTCAATTCATCTGCTCTATTCCATTTTGGCGAGATACCGGATCCTGCAACCAATAAAAGAGAGAAAAATTTACCCATAGCAAAGCAAACCATAGATATTATTGGGATGTTAAAAGAAAAGACAAAAGGTAATCTAACAAATGATGAAGAGATATTAATAGATCACATCCTTTATGATTTAAGGATGAGATATGTCGAAGAGATGAAGAAAAAATGAGATATCCGTTCACAGTTTACGGTTTGCAGTTAACAGTTGGCAAAAACTTGAATCTGAGATGTAATTATGAGTAGTTGAAAGCAATATCAAAAATGCTTCAAGTTTTATATAATTAGATTGAATACAAACCGTAAACTGTGAACGGAGAACCGTGAACGGTTACGGTATGCTATAGCAGGATGGACTCACTTGAGCTCCTTAAAATTACTGTCCCCGGCAAAAGTAAATCTCAGGCTTGATGTTTTAGGTAAAAGGGATGACGGATACCATGAGATAAGAACCGTAATGCAGCGGATAGACATTTGCGATGAACTGGAGATTTCTTTGAGGAGAAGAGGCATCGATATCCTGTCTGACAGTAAAGATATGCCCCAGAATATTGAAAATATAGCCTACCATGCAGCAAAGAGCATACTGGACAGATTCAAGATTGATGTTGGAGTCAGAGTCTTCATAAAGAAGAAAATTCCTATAGCAGCTGGGTTAGGTGGGGGAAGCAGTAATGCCGCAACAACCTTAATTGGATTAAATAGACTCTTAAAACTTGGATTGACAAGGAAAGAACTCATTAAAATGGGGACGCTACTGGGAGCAGATGTCCCCTTTTTTATCTTTGAGAAGTCTGCTTTGGCCACTGGGATTGGCGATAGGTTACAGGGGATTAAACTGCCTTCCCCTATATGGATGGTATTGGTTAACCCAAAAATTCAGGTTTCAACTTCATGGGCATACAAAAATTTAAATTTAAATATAGGGTTGACAAAGAAAAAAAATAATATTAGTATACTGCCGCCTGTTGCACAGCTTTCCGATGTTGTAGATTTTTTGCATAATGATCTGGAACATGTGACCGTAAAAAGATACCCTGAGATACAAATGATAAAGGAAGAACTGATTGACAAAGGGGCAGAAGGAGCATTGATGTCAGGGAGTGGACCCTCTGTATTTGGGATTTTTTCAAATAGAGAACGAGCCGACAAAGCCTTTGATCAACTGAGATTTACTAACCGTGACTATACTTTATTTTTATCTTCTAGCTTCGATAATAAAAACCAAGGAGGCGTAAATGGAAGTAACTGAAGTTAGGGTATTCCCTGTTAATGAAGAAAAATTAAAGGCCTATGTAACGATTACCTTTGATGATTGCTTCGTGGTTCGAGACCTAAAGGTGATTAATGGAAACGATGGCTTGTTCGTTGCAATGCCCAGCAAGAAAAGAAAAGATGGGACTTTTAGAGACACTGCCCATCCATTAAATAATAGGACAAGAGAGATTATTGAGTCAAAGGTTTTGGAGGAGTATAAAAAGGAAATCGGAAAAGATACATCCTTCGCAGTTTGAATAAAGCTACCCCCCAGCGTTAAAACCGAACATAAGACTGGATAAAAGCTCACCTAAAAGGAAAAACGGTGAATACTGAGTCTATTGTTTGGGGCGTCGACAAGCGGTAAGTCACAGGATTTTGGTTCCTGTATTCGGAGGTTCGAATCCTCCCGCCCCAGCTGGTCTTTTTTGATACCAGATAATCCATAAAATTATTTCTCCTTTAATTTTGTGAGCTCCCATATATTGGTCAGTAACTGCTCAGGTGGATAGGCTGTAGGCAGTTAGCCTGTAGGAGGAAAATGAGTTGGATGTTCCAGAATGCGACTCGAAAATGGTGGAGACCGAGAAGGTTCTGAGTGCCTTGATTCGGTCAATGCGTGACTAACGGCCTTCAGCCTTCAGCCTAAGCAATCTGAGTAGTAACATTGGTCATTCTATTAATAAACAAAGAGAAGGGGATTTTTGTTATGCTAAATAAATTAAGACTTTTCTCTGGAAATTCAAATATCGCTTTGGCTGAAAAGATATGCCAATACTTGGAAATCCCATTGGGCAAAGTCAGAGTTAAAAGCTTCAGTGATGGAGAAACAGCAGTAGAAATAGATGAGAGTGTTCGAGGGATGGATGTCTTTGTTGTCCAATCCACATGCACCCCAGGCAATACAAACCTTATGGAACTCCTGATAATGATAGATGCCCTTAAGAGAGCTTCCGCCCGAAGGATAACCGCTGCCCTGCCATACTATGGGTATGCTAGACAGGATAGAAAGGTATCTCCAAGAGCACCTATAACAGCAAAGTTAGTGGCCGACCTTATTGCAGCAGCTGGAGCAGACAGGGTTCTTACTGTAGATCTTCATGCAGGTCAAATTCAAGGTTTCTTCAATATACCTGTTGATCATCTATATGCTATTCCCGTAATTTTGAAATATATAAAGGAAAGATTCCAAAATGATCTAATTGTTGTTTCTCCAGATGCCGGAGGAGTGGAAAGGGCCAGGGCCTTTGCAAAAAGACTCAATTCTTCGTTAGCCATTATTGATAAACGAAGGGTAGATTTTAACGCAGCAGAGGTAATGAATATTATTGGTGAAGTTGATGGCAAAAAGGTTGTTATCTTAGATGATATGGTTGATACCGCGGGTACTCTTACTCAAGCGGCTGATGCTTTGTCCCGAAAAGGGGCGGTAAAGGTCTATGCCTGTTGTACCCACCCTGTTCTTTCTGGTCAAGCCATAAGTAGAATTAAAGATTCCGTCATAGAGGAACTGGTTGTGACTGATACTGTTCCATTGAGGGAAGATGGGAAGTCTTGCAAAAAAATAAAGGTGCTGTCTGTTGCAGAGCTTCTGGGTGAAGCTGTAAAAAGTATCCATCAAGAGGGTTCCGTAAGCAGGTTATTTGTCTAAGAGCCCTTAAAGTATTATTAGAAGCGATCTGGGAGGAAAGAGTGAAACAAGTCAGTTTAAATGCAGAGTTACGTACCGAATGTGGCAAAAGTGCTGTTAAAAAACTACGAAGAGAAGGATTAATCCCCGCCATCCTTTACGGCCATAAGAAAGAATCTATCCCTCTTAGTTTAAGTTCCCTTCTTTTAAATAGGATAATGACTGATGAGGCCATAGAAAGCACTTTAATTGACCTTACTATTAAAGCTGGTGAAAAGGAAGAAAAGAAGACAGTTGTGCTAAAGGATATACAAGTAGGCCCTGTAAAAAGGAATTACCTCCATGTGGATTTTTATGAAGTTGATATGAGTGAAAAAATCGTAGTGCCTATTTCTATTCACCTTATTGGTAAGGCCAAAGGTGTGGAAGCTGGAGGAATCTTACAGCAGATTAAAAGGGAGGTTGAAGTGAAATGTCTGCCTTCGAAAATCCCAGGACGTTTTGAGATTGATGTCAGCAATTTAGAGATCGGCGATTCAATTCATCTGGGTGGAATTAGTCTGGATGAGGGGGTTGAGATTTTGGAAGATTTAAGTCTTGTTGTAGCGGCTGTTTCAACTCCCACTGTTATGAAAGAAGCGGAAGAAGAAGAGATGGGGATTGAAGAAAACAGAGGAGAGGAAGGG
>WOUX01000176.1 GCA_009773075.1 bacterium
TAAGCTCAATGCATTGGATTGGCCTGCCCAGGGATTATTTGGGCAGAAGCTGGACGAAGTGGCAGGAGATAGTGAAATAAGGGTCCTGATAATTACAGGAGCAGGGAGGGCCTTTTGTGCTGGCGGCGATGTAAGCGCTCAGAAAGGCAGAATAGGCATGAAGGTCGCTGAGAGAAGGGCTGGATTTAAAAAACTTCTGAGTAACCCACTCAAGATAAGGAAGATGGATATTCCGGTTATTGCAATGGTAAACGGTGTTGCAGTGGGGGCAGGATGTAATATGGCCCTGGCATGTGACATTATAATTGCTTCAGAAAATGCCAGGTTTGGTCAGGCATTCGTCAAGATAGGTCTTGTACAGGATTATGGCGGGAGTTACTTGCTGTCCCGATTAGTAGGTACAAAGAAGACCTGCGAGCTTGTCTTTACCGGTGACATCATAGATGCAAAAGAGGCCTTCCGTATCGGTATGGTCAATAAGGTAGTTCCGCCAGAGGAATTAGAGAGCGCCACAAAAGAGATGGCGATGAAGATAGCCAATAGAGCACCCCTTGCCATAGGTATTGCTAAACGTTCCATTTACGATGCCTTTGATAAATTTGATCTGGAGACCACTTTGCAATATGAAATGTATACCCAGGGATTTTGCTCCGATACAGATGACCATAAGGAAGGGGCAACGGCTTTTCTGGAGAAGCGAGAACCGAAATTTAAGGGGATGTGATATATCAGGAGGTGGAGATGGATTTTGAACTTAGTGAAGAGCACAAGATATTTCAAAGGACAGCAGCCCAGTTTGCCCAGAAGGAGATTGCCCCTTTAGGGGCTGAATATGATGAGAAGGAAGAGTATCCCCGCCAGGTTATTAAAAAAGCAGGTGAATTGGGTTTCCTGGGTATACCCTATCCTGAACAGTACGGAGGTACGGGGCCAGATACCATTGCCCTATGCATATTTGTGGAAGAGGTTTCTAAAGCAGATGCCGGTATTGGTTCCGGGTTGGTTGTCCAGAATACCGTCGGCACCTCTCCAGTATTTAATTTTGGATCGGAGGATATGAAACAGAGATACCTGGTGCCGGCTATAAAAGGAGAATTTGTCGGGTGTTTTTGTTTGACGGAGCCCAATGTGGGTTCCGATGTATCTTCAATCGAGATGATGGCAAAAGAAGATGGTAACAGCTATATCCTCAATGGTTCGAAGCTCTTTGTATCCAATGGTCTAATGGCCAATTATGCTATTGTAGCAGTAAGGACAGAGAAGGGGAAGAAGCATGAAGGAATGACCCTCTTTCTGGTGGATACCCAATCCCCGGGTCTCACCCGAAAGGGCTTAAAAAAGCTGGGGATTCGTGCTCAGGACATAGCAGAGTTTTCCTTTGAGGACTGCCGGGTTCCAAAGGAGAATCTTTTGGGAGAATTGGGGAAGGGATTTTACCGTCTTATGTCCACGGTTCAGAAGACCAGGATAATAGTAGGAGCAGCAAGTGTTGGTTTGGCCGAAGCCGCCTTTGATACTGCCTTGAGATACGCGAAAGAGAGGCGCCAGTTCGGTCAGCCTATAGGCAAATTTCAGGGTATCCAATTTATGATGGCCGATATGGCTATGGAAATTGAATTGGCATCCCTTCTCGTTTACAAGGCAGCATGGATGAATGATAGGGGTGAAAAATGCATTAAAGAGGCATCTATGGCAAAACTGAATGCATCTGAAATGGTAAATAGAGTTGTGTATAAAGCCTTACAGATACATGGGGGCTATGGTTATATGAGAGAGTACCCTCTGGAACGCTACTTTAGGGATGCGAGGATAATGGAGATATTTGAAGGCACCTCGGAGATACAGAGGGTCATTATAGCCCGAGAGTTGGGGTTATGAGGACTTCTATTTTACAAAAGGAGGATTATTTATGGATTTAAAGGTAGTTTTGTATGAAAAAAAGGATGGTGTTGCAGTTATAACTATGAATTATCCGGAGAGGTTAAATGCCTTGAGTAGTCAACTTAGGGCAGATCTAAAAACAGCGTATGACGAGGCATTAAACGACAAAGACATAAAGGCTCTAATTCTGACAGGGACTGACAGGGCTTTCTGCGCCGGGGCAGACATAAGCGGTTTTAAATTTGATATGGCGAGCATCCGCAGATTTATGGGAGAGGTTATGCCCTTTTTAGCCTCCATGGAGAAGTATCCAAAACCGATTATTGCTGCAGTAAATGGCCTTGCTTTAGGTGGCGGATTGGAGATTGCCATTTCCGCCGATATAATTATTGCATCTGAAAAGGCAAGGTTTGGTGTGCCGGAAGCCGCTATTGGTTTGGCCCCGGCTTTTGCCATCATTAGGTTACACCAGTTGGTAGGCAGAGCAAAGTCAAAGGAGCTGTCCATGACCTGTGACCAGATATCCGCTGAAGAGGCATTGAGAATAGGATTGATAAGCAAGGTAGTGCCTCATGAAGAGCTTATGAATGCATCCATGGAGATGGCAAAGAAAATCATATCTAAGGCCCCCTTGGCTGTGGAGTTTATTAAGTCATCGGTCAATAGGGATCTCCATGGAGAAGAGTTGACCTATGCTATAGATGCCATGTGCGGACTCTTTGCAACAGAGGACGCAAAAGAGGGCATGGATGCATTTTTGAATAAGAGAAAACCCAATTTTAAGGGGTTGTAATGAGGACTCCTTGAATCCTGGAACCCTGTAACGTGGTTTATTTAAATTGGTAGGTTAAAAGCATGATCAATTTTACCGAAGAACAGTTGATGATTCGTGATGTCACAAGGAGGATGGCTTCAGAGAGGATTGCCCCGAGAGCGGCAGAGATAGATGAAACGGACGAGTTTCCCTGGGATATCGTGGAACTCTACAAACAGAATGGAACACTGAAACTGGTTCTTCCCGATGAATACGGTGGGGTTGGAGCAGATACAACGACCCTCTGCCTTGTTATGGAGGAGATAGCAAGGGTATCAGCATCCTGTTCCTGCATTGTATTCAGCACCGAGGCCCTCATCCATATACTGGTACGTTCCGCTACCTCTGAACAGAAGGACAGGTTCTTCCCCAGATTGTCTCAGGGTGATAAGATAAGTGCCTTTGTCCTGACAGAACCGGAGGCAGGTTCAGATGCCAACGCTATGAGGACAAATGCGGTATTAGAAGGGGATTACTATATACTGAATGGCAGGAAGTGTTTTATATCGAACGCAATAGTCTCCGATTTTTATCTTGTATTTGCCAGAGTGAAAACCCTTGACAAGAAAAAGGGGATATCGGCATTTGTTGTTGAAAAGGATACTCCGGGCTTATCCATGGGGAAGAAGGAAAACAAGATGGGCTTGAGAGGCAATACCATGGCAGACCTCATCTTTGAAAATGCACGGGTTCCAAAAGAGAATATTGTAGGCGGAGAAGGAGAGGGATGGAAGATACTGGCTCAGGTAGCCAATCAGATGAGGCTCTATGGTGCTTCGGCTATGGGGCTTGGCATTGCCCAGGGTGCCTTGGATTATGCCGTTGAATACGCAAAACAGAGATACCAGTTTGGGAAACCCATTGCTTCCCTTCAGGGTATACAGT
>WOUX01000177.1 GCA_009773075.1 bacterium
GCGCTCAGGGTCCTAAAGATATTCCGGATACGGTCGCCCAGGCAAAGGGTGCTGCATCTTCCTCAATGACAAAGATGGCTAGAGGCAAGGTAAAGGTAGAGGTAACCACTGCCAGTGTGGATACGTTTGTTTGCCGCGGCTGTGGCAGATGTGTGGAGGTGTGTGAATACGGTGCCCCCAACCTGGAAGAGGTGGAGCCGGGTATTTTGGTTTCCCAGATAAACGATTCTATCTGTAAAGGATGTGGTGCCTGTTCTGTAGCCTGTCCTTCAGGGGCCATATCCATGAAGCATTTTAAGAACGAGCAGATCTTGTCACAGATAGCGGCGGTAATATAGTGGGAAGAATTCAGGAGTCAGAATTCAGAAGAAATTAATAATCTACTATTAACGCTTCTATAAGGACATCAGAATGAGCGGAGAATTCGAACCAAATATAGTTGGTTTTGCATGCAACTGGTGTTCCTATGCTGGAGCTGACCTTGCCGGCACATCCAGGATGAAGTATCCCCCAAACATAAGGATAATCAGGGTGATGTGCTCGGGGAGGGTGAGCCCGGCCTTTATTTTAGAGGCTTTTCAGATGGGGGCAGATGGTGTTTTGGTAACAGGTTGCCATCCGGGAGACTGCCACTACATAGCAGGTAACCTGAAGTGTGAGAAGACCATGGAAACGACCGGGAAGCTGATAGACGTTTTGGGCATAGGGAAAGAACGGCTTCGTCTGGAATGGGTATCGGCTTCTGAAGGAAGCAAATTTGCTAATGTCGTAACTGATTTTACCAATCATATTAGAGGGTTGGGACCTCTTTCAGGGAAATCACAGGGATGAATTCCGAGGCTATTGTAAAGGAAACAAGGGCGTATCATTGTCTGGAATGCGGTGTGTGTACATCCAGTTGTCCGGTTGCCAGGGTTAACCCATCATTTTCGCCCAGGCTGTTGGTGGAAAAGGCCCTTTTTGGATTCGGAGATGAGATTGTCAGAGACAGAGACCTATGGTCCTGCTTAGTTTGTGGGAGATGTACAAGTCGTTGCCCTTCTAATGTGGACTATCTCAGTTTCATAAAAGAGATGAGGATAGAGGCATCAAAACTGGGGGAGAAAGGTCTTTTTTCCCACGATGGGATATTGAATACTATAATGGAGCTTCAATCCTTGAACCTCCGGCAGAAAAGAACCTTCTGGATTACCGACGATCTTGAAGTTGCCGATGAGGGTGAATACTTCTATTTTGTTGGATGTCTGCCCTACTTTGATCTTGTCTTTGGCGAAGGAGGGTACTGTGATGTTGGTCTGAAACCTACGGATAGGGCAAGAAATACCGTAAGGATACTCAATAAAATGGGGATAAAACCCGTTGTAAGCAATGATGAAAGATGTTGTGGGCATGACCTTTTATGGAATGGGGATTTAGAAGGGTTTAGAAGGTTAGCCGAACTCAACCTAAAGACTATAAAGAAGAGTGGAGCCAAGAAGGTCATCTGTCTTTGTCCTGAAGGGTATGTAACTCTAAAGAGGGATTATCCGTTGTATCTTGGTGAACAGGATCTAGAAGTGGTCCAATTGTACCAGCTCCTTGCAGATGAGCTGGAGGGAGGAAGGCTGAACTTTGTCGAGAATGGTTCGGATAATCCTGTGAAAGTTACCTTTCATGACCCGTGTTCATTGGGAAGGATGGCCGAAATATATGAAGAACCAAGGGAGATACTTTCCGGCATTCCAGGTATAGAGCTCGTAGAGATGGAGAGAAACAGGGCTGATGCCCTATGCTGTGGTACAAGTGGGTGGGTCAACTGTTCCAGCTGCTCTAAGCAGATTCAGATAGAAAGGCTTAAAGAAGCAGAGGCTACAGGAGCGGATATTCTTCTTGTTGCCTGTCCCAAGTGTGGAATCCATCTGAGTTGTGCAAAGTATAACAGCGACATAAAGATTGATATTAAAGATATCACTGATCTGATAGTAAGGGCAATGGCGTGACAGGAGATATTAATATGGCCAAAGACGTCCTCGTTATCGGGGCGGGGATTGCAGGTATCCAGGCTTCTTTGGATCTGGCGGATGCTGATGTCAAGGTCTACTTGGTGGAGAGGGAGCCAAGCATAGGAGGAAAGATGGCCCAGCTTGACAAGACCTTTCCCACAAATGACTGCGCCATCTGAATACTTTCCCCAAAGCTGCTGGATGCAGGTCGACACCCAAACATAGAACTGCTCGCTTACAGCGAAGTAGAAGAAGTTACGGGACAGGTGGGAGATTTCAGTGTTAAGATAAGGAAGAAGTCCCGACTTGTTGATGACAGCAAGTGTATTGCTTGCGGTCAGTGTGCTGAGAAGTGCCCTAAGAAGGTACCTGATGAGTTCAATATGAAGCTTGGCAAAAGAAAGGCCATATACAAGCACTTTGCTCAGGGTATCCCTTCTGTCTATACCATAGATAAAGAAAACTGTATAAGGATTAAAAAAGGGGCAGGGAAAAAGAAAAAGCCCTGTGGTTTATGTGAGGATGTTTGTCCTGCAGGTGCGGTTGATTTTGATCAGAGTGATGAATGTATTGAAATCCAGGTAGGGGCAATTATTTTGGCAACCGGGTACGATCTGTTTAATCCTTCTGGTTTAAGCCAATACGGCTATGGGAGGATCGACAATGTGGTTCTCAGTCTGGAATATGAGAGGCTTATGAGCGCCAGCGGTCCTACACATGGCCATATTAACAGGCGATCCGATGGGAAATTGGCGAAGAAGATAGGATTTATCCAGTGCGTTGGCAGCAGAGATCTGAGAAACAAGAGTTACTGCTCAAATTTTTGCTGTATGCACTCAATCAAGGAGGCCATCCTTACAAAGGAGCACGACACAGAGGCTGAGGTTTATATATTTTACAATGATCTAAGGGCTATGGGAAAAGGTTTCCATCAGTATAGAATACGTGGTGAGAGACAGTATGGTATTCAGTACATCAGAAGCAGGGTTGGGGAGATAACACAGGATCAAGAAGGGAATCCCATAATATGGTACGAGGATACAAAAGAAAGTAAAGTAAAAAATCTGATGGTGGATATAGCTGTTCTTGCTGTGGCTTCTGTGCCTAGCACAGGAATCGAAAATTTGGCCAATATCCTGGGTGTCGATCTTGACGAAGATGGTTTTATCAGGTCGGATCCGACTCACCCTCTGATGACCTCGGTACCTGGAATATTTACCTGTGGAGCCTGTCAGTGCCCCATGGATATTCCTGAATCGGTTGTCCAGGCCAGTGGGGCAGCATCAGCGGCAGCAGAGGTTGTATTGTCGGCTGCTCTGTAGGAGCAATAGATTGGAAGATGTGAGAATAGGCGTATTCGTATGTGATTGTGGTTCGAATATTGCCGGGTTTTTAGATGTCCCGAAAGTGGTAGAGTACGCAAAGACCTTGCCTCATGTGGTTTTTGCCAAGGAAAATCTCTATTCGTGTTCTGAAACCGGGATAACAGAGATCAAAGATAGCATAAAAGAGCATACCTTAACACGAGTTGTGGTTGCCTCTTGTACCCCAAGAACCCATGAACCCACCTTTAGGCTGGCGTGTGAAGA
>WOUX01000178.1 GCA_009773075.1 bacterium
CATCTCAAATTCTTCAGTAAAGACACTGTTTTTAGTAACCTTGCTCATCTGGACAAGTTCTTTTTCTCTCTCCATTGCCTCCTTTTCAGCTTCGATTGATTTTGTTTCCATCGTGTTCACTGGTTTATTTAGGCTATTAGCCTGTAGCCTATAGTCTGTAGCCTTCTTTGGGTCAGCGGCACATCCCAAAAATAGAAACAAACATGGCAGGACTATTAGAAAGATGGTTTTATTAAGAATACCTCCATGCCTATTTTTTAACCTTTTAATAGAAAACATCCTTAAGAAACCTCCCATTTAGAAGAACAACGAAAATCACTGATTGGCTTTTTTCTTTTCAGGCTTTGGCTGCTGCGAGTCGTTTTTGATTAGCCATTCCTCAATCAGGTTTATAACCACACCCTTCATGGTCTGATTTTTTTCCGTTGCCTTCAATTTAAGGTAGTATTTGAGTTTGTCAGGTACATCTATAATCAGTTTAGCCATACAAAACCTCTCCAACATTAATATAGGAAACTAGAAATATTGTTTTTTACGTAGCTATGATATTTATATTACTTATAATACATTTTTACGTAAGTCAAGTTTTTTTAATTATTTCTATTTAAGAAAGAACCAACCGTATTTTCTTGATTTTCTATTTTCTATTTACTATCATCATATAAATATATTTGGTTAATCCCCCAAAGTAGTTGGTCGATGAAAAGGATTCAAGGATT
Source organism: bacterium (assembly GCA_009773075.1). Lineage (GTDB taxonomy): Bacteria > Desulfobacterota > UBA8473 > UBA8473 > UBA8473 > UBA8473. Next base: position 720 of record WOUX01000178.1, read on the forward strand.
CAAGGATTCGAGCGAAATGTTAAAAAAATACAAGGCACTTATTAAATCCTTAGAAAACAAACACTTGAACCCTAGAATCCTCGAACCTGTTTAAACATAAAACGATGTATGCCATTGAAACCATAAATCTGACAAAGATATTTAGACCGGCAAGGAATATATTCAGTCTTAGGTCCCCGCAGCTTAAAACCGTAACTGCAATATATCAACTGAATTTAAAGGTAAGAAAAGGTGAGGTGTTTGCTATCCTGGGTCCTAATGGTGCAGGCAAAACCACCCTTATAAAGATTATGTGCTCTCTAATTACTCCTACCAGTGGTACTGCCCTGATAAATGGTTATGATGTGGTAAAAAATGAAGATAAGATTAAATCCCTTGTAGGCCTGGTTATCGGTGAAGAGAGAAGTTTTTATTGGCGACTTACCGGAAGGGAAAATCTGGAGTTTTTTGGAGTGCTCCACAACCTGAGTTTGCACGAAGTACGAAGAAGGTCTGAGGCTATTATGGGGTTGCTGGAGATAGAAGACCCTGATAAGAGATTCTACGAATATTCCACCGGCAATAAACAAAAACTTGCCCTTGCTAGGTGTCTTCTTTCAAATTCAGATGTTATATTTATGGATGAGCCTACGAAAAGCCTTGATCCTGGGGTAGCATCAAAGTTTAGAAAATTTATTAAAGAAACGCTGGTGGAGAAAGAAAACAAGACGGCTATTTTCTCTACTCATTCAATTCAAGAAGCGGAAGAGCTGGGGGATAGAATAGCTATTATGGATAAAGGATCGATAAAGGCATGCGGGAGTATAAATGATTTAAAAGCCGATGGAGGTTCACTTTTCGATATTTACAGTCGATTTACATCAACGAGAGAGGGTTAAAATTGCTATTTGAGAAGCTATGGGTCTTTTTGAAAAGAGACTTTCTGACCGCCTCCAGTTATAAGTTTGGCTTTTTCCTGGATGCAGTCGGTATAATAGGCGCCATGCTCACCTTCTTCTTTATAGGGGAGTTGTTTAAAAACAGTCATATCCCCTTGCTTGAACAGTATGGTGGTGATTATTTCTCTTTTGTCATTATTGAGGTTGCCTTCTCAAGCTATCTGGGTTCAGCCCTGAGTAATTTTGGCGGAGTGATTGGCGTCGAACAGGGAATGGGCACTATGGAAGCATTAATCATGACACCCACCAGGATTTCTACCATACTGATAGGGGGCTCAATATGGAATCTCATATTTACCTCTTTTAGGGTGGTATTTTATCTTCTTGCGGGGGTATTTCTTTTTAATATGAAGGTAAAGTTTATCAACCTTACAGCCGTTGCAGCTATTCTAGTATTGTCTCTGGTTCCTTTTATCTCACTGGGAATCATATCAGCGAGCCTCATACTTGCCTTCAAAAGAGGCGACCCTATTGCTTTCCTCTTCGACGGGGCATCTAAATTTCTGGCAGGGACATTTTTCCCTGTAGCAGTTTTACCTCTGTGGATCAAGAAGATTTCAGCCTTTGTTCCCCTCACCTATTCTCTAAGGGCATTAAGAGAGACCCTCCTGTCACAGGGGACTCTTAGAGATGTATGGTACGATCTGTCAATACTCTTGCTTTTTTCAATAATTCTATTTCCCATTTCCCTTAAATGTTTCAAATTGGCATTGAAGGTGGCAAAGAAAGAGGGAAGCTTCTGTCACTATTAAAAAGAAAGGATTCAAGGATTCGAGGGGGTAAGAAGTTAAGTAAAATATTACTAACTAGTCAGGTTCAAAGGCACAGAGCACCAAAGGCACAAAGCAGGAAAAAACAACGAGACTACCCTGTTCCGCTCTGCCTTGTGCCTATGTGCCTTTGTCTCTTTGTGCCTGAATAGTTATGTTTTTTTTCGCAAGCCCTTTCCTAAAATGATCACAATCCTGGAAAAATGCAAAAGCACCTCACTTATTCGGCGAAGATAATCCATACAGCTTATCCTTGATCGTTGGGTATATCCCCTCTGGGCTATTATGTGACGGGGAGGAAATAATGTCCGCCCGACAAATCTCACCTTCCTTAATAATCCCCTGTTCATGGATAGATGAACCAGATAGCTCAAGCCTGGAGGTCGGTCATTATTTGATATGGCATTTATAAATATCCTTTCGCCAAGGCTGAAATGTTTTAGCCTTAGCCTCAGCAATACCCTCTCAGGTATCTTTGACGCCAAAAATCTAGAGACAAAGTAAAGGCTTATATAAACCATTCTATCCAGTCCGAAGTTAAGGCTGTGTTTAATCAGCCTATCCCAGTCCAATCTGTCCTGATAATAATTTATGGCTTCACTTATATCACATAAAAGACTGAGTTTGCTTAAAGAATGGGTAACCCTCAGGGCATGTTCTGATAGGTGGATGATAAGGTGGTGAGGCGCCATGACCAGCGTTTCTAGATTGCCAACACTTGCCTTTTGTGCATCCTGCCAGATATCCTCCATTTTAATATTATTGATGTAGGAATCATTGGGTATAGTAGAATTGATAAAATGCCAATGGATGTGAAACGAAGGAGAGTTAGTGGAAGCGTTTCGATAATCAAGGGTGGTTAAATATGTTGACGTAAAATCAATATCATCAACGGATCGATCAGCGGGAAAGTATCCAAGACCTTTTAGGTGTTCATTGATGCTAAAAAGGTCTTCTTTTTTTACCAGCAGGTCCACATCGGACATCGGCCTCAATGCCAAATTGCCATATACCGTTTCAGCCAATGCCGCCCCTTTGAGGACTATCACCCGCAGCCCCGATTCATTAAATACATTAAGTATATTCCCTAATTCATTAAAAATTAAGGTGTTTTTGCTGGCACTT
>WOUX01000179.1 GCA_009773075.1 bacterium
ATGCACAGCAAAATAACAAACTACATGTTTGCACCAGCAATCCGTCACAAAAACAAGTTTTTAGCATCACTAAGTTAGACAAATTTAATAGACTTTACGTGTTATTTTGCTGTGCATCCCCCCAGGGCACCGTTAAGGGTTATAAAAAAGACAAAAATGCTAGAGCAGATCAAATGATCGCTGGTTCAGCCCGTAATAAGGTCTGAGCGAGAGGAAAGTCCGAGCTCCGCAGGGCAAGGTGGTCCGTAACACGGACTGTCCTGAGAAATCGGGATAAGGAAAGTGCCACAGAAAACAAACCGCCTACCTGCCTACGGCGGGAGGGGCACCGTGCCCCTACTTCGAGGCATAAGTCTCGGTGGGTAAGGGTGAAACGGCGAGGTAAGAGCTCACCAGTCCAGATGGTGACATCTGGAGCTAGGCAAACCCCACCTGGAGCAAGACCAAATAGGTCCCGTTTTCTCCATAATAGAGAAGAAGAACGGCCCGTTCAATATCTTGAGGAAACCGATTAAGAAGGCTTCTGGATGACGGGACGGGTAGGTCGCTTGATCCCGTTGGCAACATCGGGACTAGATGAATGATCATTGCCTCAATAAGGACCTTTATTTATCGGAATATGGCTTTTCGGTAGATCAAGAAGGTCTTAAGAATTGAGGAACAGAACTCGGCTTATGAGCTGCTTTAGCATTTTTTATAAATTGCTTTGCATGGAAAAAGCTGTTTTTTTTGACAATAGCTAAAGGATAATTTTAAAGGTGCTGGACTTAAAGTTCGTTCGAGAAAATATAAAAAAGGTTAAGGAGCAAACCGAACAGCGGGGGCTGGATCTTGATCTTGATGAGTTTATCAGGTTGGATATTGAAAGGAGAGACCTCCTGCAGGAAGCCGAGAGCCTGAAGTTTCAGAGGAATACCGTTTCTGAGAAGATAGCCAGGCTAAAAAAAGAGAAAAAGGATGCTTTTTCAGAAATAACTGCAATGCAGGAAGTCTCCCAGAGAATAAAGGAACTGGATAGGAAGCTAACTGAAAAAGAATACTTGCTGAATCAGATTCTCCTTAATATGCCTAATATACCCCATTCATCTGTAGCCGTCGGGTATAGTGAAAAGGACAATCCTGAGATAAAGAGATGGGGAGAGATTCCTGAGTTTGCTTTTAAACCGAAACCCCACTGGGATATCGGGGAAGAACTGAATATACTTGACTTTGAAAGGGCTTCTAAAATAACAGGCGCTAGGTTTGTCCTGTACATGGGTTGGGGGGCTAGACTAGAGCGGGCTTTGATCAACTTCATGTTGGACTTGCACACCAATGAGCATAATTATATAGAGGTGTTACCGCCTTTCATTGTTAACAGGCAGAGTATGACTGGAACCGGCCAGCTTCCCAAATTTGAATCAGACCTCTTCAGGTTGGAAGGGTATGACTATTATCTTATACCAACGGCAGAGGTTCCTGTAACCAATATTCACCAAAACGAGATATTAAAAGAGAGTGATCTTCCCCTGTATTATACTGCTTATACCCCATGTTTCCGCAGTGAAGCGGGTAGTTATGGAAAGGATACCAGGGGACTGATCCGACAGCACCAATTCAATAAGGTAGAGCTGGTTAAGTTTGTTACCCCTGAGAGTTCGTACAATGAATTGGAAAATCTTCTTTTAGATGCCGAAGAAGTACTACAGAGATTGGGATTACCATACAGAGTTGTGAGTCTTTGCACCAGAGACCTGGGATTTTCAGCAGCAAAGACCTATGATATTGAGGTATGGCTGCCAGGGCAAGAGAGGTTTGTAGAGGTATCATCCTGTAGTAACTTTGAAGACTTCCAGGCTAGGAGAGCCAATATTCGATACAAATCAGAGGGAAAATCCAAGACTCGGTTTGTACACACACTAAATGGATCAGGCCTTGCCGTAGGAAGGACATTGGTCGCCATCCTGGAGAATTATCAGCAGGAGGATGGTAATATAACTACACCAGAAGGTTTAAGACCGTATATAGGAGGAGTAGATAAGATAGAGAAAACGTGTAAAGTTAAGAGTGAAAAGTGATGAGTGATTAAAAAGATTTTTGATTGAAAACTGTTCACTGATAACTGACCACTGTAGTGATAGGAGAGATGGCCGAGTCGGCTGAAGGCGCTCGCCTGCTAAGCGAGTGTATGTCGAAAGATGTACCGAGGGTTCGAATCCCTCTCTCTCCGCCAGTGTGCGCCCATAGCTCAGCTGGATAGAGTGACGGACTACGAATCCGTAGGTCGCAGGTTCGAATCCTGCTGGGCGTACCAGTAAAATCAAGGGGTTAAGTTTATCTTCCGGCAGGTACAAGTTTTGCTGATTTTAGGAAGATCCAGGATACGGTGAATCCGCTCATGACGGAATATTTGGTTTTTACTAAGGGACTATCTTCAATAACGGAGCCCTGGAGAAAGTCCACACTGACAAAGGCATTAAAGATAAGTTGTCTGAATCCTTTGTTTAAACCGATGGTAAGCGTGGAACCGCTGTATCCGCTACCGGCATCATAGGAAGGACGCGTTGCAGTAGCATAAACCGGTTCGACGGAATAATAATAGCGATTGTAGGCGCTGTCGGCGAAAATCGGCCCGGTTGAAATCCCCAGGTTCAAACCGCTCTCCGGAATTAAATCGGTTTTTTCGAAAGTCAATCGGGGACTGAATACCCAACCTTCATGTCGCAGCGATGAAAAATCGGTTGAAAAAAAAGCACGCAACGGTAAAGCAAGATTCAATTTATAATGGTCTTGCCGGTTTTCCAGTAGCGTTATATTTAAAGAGGGACCTATTTCAAAAGTGGGGTCCAGATCCTGCATACCACTGCGGGCGGTATTTTTAGAACTATCAACCGGTCTGTTACCAAAGAAGCTAACGTCCAATAAAAGTCTGTCAGTTTTAAAAATGCGTCCTGAAATACTCTCTCTTTCGACTTTTAAAATATCACCGCGATAGACAAGGTAAGGATACGGCAGCAGCAGAAATCTTTTTTCGTCAGAACCACGGTAATCGGGCATATGGAGAAATGCCAATCCCACCCCCGCTTCCCATAGAGGTTTTTCCTCACATATAGCGTTTTGGGATAATAGAAACACCGAGAGCATTAAAGTTACCATCATCCCATGACGAATACGCATATACATCCTCTATATACCTGTGTTTAGGCTGAAGGCTGAAGGCTGTTAGTCGTTGCGTATGGACCGTTCCTACAGTCTAAAAGCCTACAGTCTATCTACCTGAGTAGTTAATGATAAACTTCATCTGCCAGGCTCAAACCGGCGCTTGGCCAACCAGAACGACGGCAAATGACGAATTAAATACGCAAGACTTTTACGGTGTTGCCAAAGACGACGTCGGAATTTCCTGCGCCACTCAGGATCAGAGTAAAAACGCTTCACGTGTTTATTGTAAAGCAGATCCAATTTTTCCTTTGAGGCGATCCCGTTGGGGATAAAAACAAAATTCAGGCAATTCATCAGCCGCCAATCTTCATTAAAATCTCCTTCTTCCTTGATAGTTGGCCAAAGCGGCTAATAAAATCAGATGTCTGTCGAATAGATTCTTCCGTTTCTCCCGGTAAACCCATCATAAATAGTCCTTTTGCCCGCAGTCCTGCGGCCTGAATCTGTTTTACGGCAGCACGCACCTCATCAAGCGAAACCCCGGATTTGTGCCTGGCTAATATTTGCGGGTTTGCCGATTCTATGCCCAGAGAAACCATAAGGCAACCCGCATCTTTTAGCGTTTTTAGTAATTCGTCATCAGTATAGCCCACCCTCACGGCACAGTTGAAATTAATCCCCAATGGATAACGGGCGAGCTTTTCGCAGAGCTCAGCAATACGTGCGCGATCTGCTGTAAACAGATCATCATAAATATTGATATGCCGCACACTAAATCTTGTCCTCAAATATTTCATGTGTTCGTATATGTAAGAAGCCGAGTTATAACGAAATCCCTTTTTAAAAACGGAACGATCACAATAAGAACATTGATACATGCAGCCCCGTGACGTAATCATTGTCGCCCCGGGTGTATTGACATAGCTGAACAAGGGCAGATGGTAATCGTGAGGAAAGCCTTTAAGCTTTTCATAAGCGGGAAACGGAAGGCTGTCCAGATCGGCTATCTGTGGGCGTGGCTGATTAGTAAACACCTGGGAATCTTGACGCCATATCAACCCCTTGATTTCCGCGGGATCAATCTCTTGGGCAAATTCCGCCATTGTGAGCTCGCCCTCGCCGGCACAAAGAAAATCAAAGGCGGGATAAGCGCGCAGCAGTTCGCCTTCCAAAGCAGAAACGTGTGCGCCTCCGCAAACAGTTTTAATATGCGCGGCGTGTTCCTTGATTTTTTGCGCCATATCTGCGGCATCGGGAAACGAAGACGTTGTGGCCGAAAATCCGACAACCTGCGGTTTATAATCCAGAATCTCTTTAATTTGCTTATGGAGATTAAAGGAAACACCCGGCCCAAGACAATCGTAAATGGAAACATCATGACCTTGTTCTAACAGATAAGCGGCAATGGAAAGCAGCCCCTGAGGGGCCATGCGATTCGCGACATCTGTGATATCACGATGACCG
>WOUX01000180.1 GCA_009773075.1 bacterium
AGAATACTCGTCGGGGACTGGCATAGATCTTTCTAATATCGGTCATGTCTATGAGAAGATGGGAGAGTTGGATAAGGCTATGAGCTTCTATGAGAGGGCATTTAAGGTCAACGAGAGATTAGGAATCAAGGAGAGAACGGATAGAGACCTGGAAAGTATAAAGAGAATACAGGGGGCAATGCGAAAAAAGGTAAATTAGATGATGCCCTTTGGAAGAATAGCTTATGAAAAAACGTATTATCATTCGCATTTTCGTTGTCCTCTTTGTTAGTGTGGGGCTGCTTGTCTATCTTGGGCAGCGAAAGACAAAGCAGAGTGAATTGTACTACTCAGGAACTATCGAGGCAACGCAGGCAAATCTTGCTTTCCAGGTGGGTGGCAGAGTGTCCCATGTTGCAGTCAACGAAGGTCAGTCTGTGGCAAAGGGGGATTCCCTCGCAGAATTGGACCGTTCGGAGCACCAATCACGCTATGAACAGGCAAAAGCAAACCTCGATAAATCCTTAAAGAATCAACAGCAGCTTGAAACCCTGTTAGAGGTGTATAAGAAGACCCTGCCTGCAGAATTGGCCAGGGCAGAAGCAGGTGTCAGGGCTTTAAGCTCGCAGCTAAACGAGTTGCTGGCGGGCAACAGAGCACAGGATATAGAGCGGGCACGCCAGGCATTTTTGAGTGCAAATGCCGTCATGGAAGACGCAAAAAAAACCAGAGAAAAGTATAACAATCTTTATCAAGAAGGCATTATCTCAGAAAAGGATTGGGATGCTGCAAAACTCAAGCATGAAATAGCTTCCAGGGAATATGAGGTCAGCAGAGCATCCTACGATTTGGTTAAGGAAGGTGCCCGAAAGGAAACCGTTCAGACAGCAAAGGCCAGACTTTCCGAGGGTGATGCCCTTGTTAAACAGGCACGGAGCAGCTTAATAAAGATAGAAGCCGCAAAGAAGGATATTGAGGCTGCCCGGTCTCAGGTTCAAGCGGCTAAGGCAGCCCTCAATCAGACAGAAGTTCAGATGCAATATACGCAATTGAAGGCGCCTTTCTCTGGTATTCTTACCAGCCGAAATGTGGAACCAGGGGAAGTGGTTACTCCGGGCCGTGAGGTTTTGACTCTTTCCGACCTTTCAAGGGTGGACCTGAAAATATTTGTGGATGAGACTGAAATCGGCAAAGTCAAACCAGGCCAGAAGGTAGAGGTAAGAATAGATACCTTTCCCGATAAGGTCTATACAGGGCGTGTTTCTTTTATCTCTCCCGAAGGTGAATTCACACCCAAAATCATCCAGACCAAGAAGGAGAGGGTTAAACTCGTTTATCTTGTGAAGGTTTCCATCCCCAACCCCCGCCTCGAATTAAAGTCAGGAATGCCAGCCGATGCCTGGTTACGATAAGCATACTTCTCATACCCTTCCATCAGCCTCTCCTGAGCGAGATAATCAAGGTAGGATTGAAACCGGCATGTCTGTATATGGACACGAAAGGGCGGGTTCCTCCGGGCACAGCGAACAGATGCCGTTTATTAAGGTAGATAACGTTTCGATGAGCTTCGGTCAAAGAGAGGCGGTCCGTCAGGTATCATTCATGGTAGGGAAGGGGACTGTATTCGGTCTTGTCGGATCAGACGGAGCAGGCAAATCGACCCTCCTCAGGATGGTGGCAACAATGATCAAGCCGTCTTCAGGAGGTATTTTCATCGATGGACTGGATGTGGTAAGGGAAAAGAGGCGGGTTAAGTCCCTGATAGGCTATATGCCACAGCGTTTCGGTCTGTATCATGACCTCACTGTCGAAGAGAACATTGATTTTTTTATGGATATTTTTGGTATTTTGGGAGCTGAAAGAAAGAAAAGGAAGGCGCGTTATCTTGCATTTTCAAACCTTCTCCCCTTTGCCCGCCGACTGGCAGGCAATCTTTCCGGAGGCATGAAACAGAAGCTGGGACTTGCCTGTGTCCTCATCCATGAACCCAGGGTACTCATCCTTGATGAACCAACGAACGGCGTAGATCCCGTATCCCGAAAGGAATTCTGGGATATTCTGACTCAGATGCGCCATGATGGGATGACCATTTTGGTTTCCACGTCATACCTGGACGAGGGTGAAAAATGTGACCATCTGGGTTTGATGCACCAATCACAGCTTCTGGATACAGCCACCCCGTCAGAGATTCGCTCCCATTTTTCCAGCCTGGAAGAGGCTATGATCTCTCGCATTCAGGAAGTGGATAAGGAACTTCTTCATGACAACTTCAAACTCTGATGCCATCGTTGTCAAAGACCTTGAAAAACGATTCGGCCAATTTGTGGCGGTCGATAGGGTCTCCTTTTCCGTAAAGAAAGGAGAAATCTTCGGTTTCCTTGGTCCCAATGGTTCTGGTAAATCAACTACTATCCGGATGCTCTGCGGCATAATTACCCCAACATCCGGTGAGGGAATGGTAGCAGGACATGATATTTTTACCGAATCCGAAGAAATAAAACAGTCTATAGGTTACATGTCCCAAAAATTTTCCCTTTATGAAGATTTGAATCCCCTCGAAAACCTCCGTTTTTATCTCGGAATATACAATGTACCGCAGGAACAGTGGAAAGAGCGGATTGAATGGATCATGGATATGGTCCGGCTCCAGGAGGTGCGGCACCGGTATGCCAGGGAACTGCCACCCGGAATGCGCCAGCGGCTCGCTCTGAGTTGTGCCCTTCTTCATCGTCCTGAGATCATCTTCCTTGATGAACCCACATCAGGGGTTGACCCCATCACACGGCAGCACTTCTGGGCATTCATAGGCCAGCTGGCAGGGGAGGGGATCACGGTCTTTGTTACCACCCACTACATGGATGATGCCCGTCATTGCCAGCGAATTGTGATGATCAATGAGGGGATAATAGTCGCCATGGGCAGTCCGGCAAAGATTATTAGCGAGGCATGTCCGGATCGTTCTGAAGCAGACTTAAACGATGCCTTTATAACCCTAATGTCTCGAGAAACCCATTGAATCCCTTAAAGATTCAGGCCATTACACGCAAAGAGATATACCACCTGATCAGGGACTTCAGGAGCCTGTATCTGGCATTTGCGATCCCTCTGCTTTTGATCCTCCTGTTCGGCTATGCCTTAAGCCTCGATGTAAACAACATAGGAACCGTTGTTGTGGATCACGATAAGACAGACCTGAGCCGCGACCTTATCCGCCGCCTCGATGCCTCTTCCTATTTTAATATTGTTGCCCATCTCAAGGATACGAAGACTGTAACAGAATACCTGGACCACAACCGTGTGAAATTGGCCGTTATTATTCCTCCGGGGTGGACTGGAAATATCAGGGCAAACCGAGAAGCGCCGTTGCAGGTGCTCCTTGATGGCAGCGATCCCAATTTCGCCGGCATATCAAGGGGATATATTACTGCTTTTGTCGAAAGATATAACAAGCAACTTCTGCTGGATTTTCTCAATCGTGAGGGTTTGGAAAAAATCAAACCGCCTCTTGAAGGCCTCGTCAGGGTCTGGTTCAACGAAAACCTTGAGAGCCGAAACTTCATTAT
>WOUX01000181.1 GCA_009773075.1 bacterium
ATATGGTTGAAATCGGTGCCTACATGGGTGGGGGTAGTGTAAAACTGGCGAAATTTGCCAAGAAATATGGTAAGAAGGTCTATGCTATTGATACTTTCGAGCCTAGGCTTGACCAAACCGTGAGTCCATCCGGAGTCAAAGCATGTGATGTTTACCAGGCATTTCTCGGGGGTCGCTCAATGTGGGAAGTTTACCAAGAGGCAATTCGCAGTTTTGACAACATCATCACCATGAAAGAGGATTCAATGAAAGTGAAGTTTGATAAAGCACAAAAATTCATCTTTGGCTTTGTTGATGGCTGTCACCAGCAAGCGTACGTGGAGAATGATTTCCATGTTATCTGGTCCAACCTTATTTCAGGGGGCACCCTTGGTTTCCACGATTATAAATATGGTGACTGGCCAGAAGTCACCCAAGCCATCGATAGGTTAATAAACGAGCACAAAAATGAGATAAGAGAAGCGTATGAAATAGAAGGCGCTTATGGTATCTTGTCTATCTTGTTAATCAAGAAGTAGGCGGTAGTTCATGGTTAGTCAAGGGTTAGCTCTTGAGGCTACACCTGATTATAATAACATCGCCGAGCCAGGGAAGATAGCGAGCTAAACTATCTAGAGTACTCAGGACAGCCAGCGAAACACTTTTGGGCAGTTTATCCAGCAGTGAACTCCAACCGGGAAGTCCAGTCAGGGCTAATATCCCGGTGGAGTGCTCTATTTTGAGGTGAGGTTTTACCAGGCGTTTCAAAACTGCGTAATCAAACTTGAAGGTATGGTCATCAGGTATCTGCCAAATATTTTGGTGCTTTATCTTTCCCCTGACAAAGAATTTCTCCAGACTGAATAGACATCTTCCCAGCCTGAAACCAAGGCTCTCAAAATTGGCAATGGCAATTATTGCTTTCCCTCGGGGCTTAAGCACTCTAACCATTTCCTCTACAGCTTTGGAGGGGGAGAGGAAGTGGTCGAGGGCTCCTTTACATAATATCTTGTCTATAGAGGCGGTCTTGAACGGTAAATACTCACCGGCCCCCTGAATAAGAGTCACTTCCATATCATTATCAGTAATGTATTTTTGGGCATAGTTTATCATTTTCCTTGAGGGCTCAAGCCCCAGACACTTGCCTCCCCTTTTAGCCAGCTCTGTAGCCTCAATAGCCCGGCCGCAGCCGATATCTAACACCATCTCCCCACCACTTATTGCCACCTTCCCCACAGTAATCTCGTTCATCTTCTGGAAGAGAAAAGCCACATCCGGGTAGACCTTTTCAGGAAGCACATGCCCATCGTCCCATTCAAGGTCAATATTACTTTCCTCAGTCTGTAATGTCTCCATCAAATTGCCCGCCACCATGTTTTTACGAAGCCATCAAAATTGAATTACCGACGATTTGGCATTTACCGGGCCGCAGCTTCAGCAGCCTTTGCCGTAATTTACAGTTGTCTGATTTCTTTTTTGAAGACGAACTGATTAACTTTTAGATAACTTTTATTCCGGGCTCCTCCATCCAGTCATCGGTATAAACTTTCCAGTGGACGACTCCGCCTTAAAAATCTTCCAGGTACTTCCCCCGTTGTGGTCTGTGGGGCCGTAACCTATAGTACCCGTGAGTCCTCCCGTATCAAAGCTCTTCATTCCTTCTAAACTATTTACCAGAGCCTCTCCATCGAGGTTCCTGCCTGCCCTCCTCATGCCCTCAATTTTGACCGTTCCAATAACCCAACCGTAAGTATATGTTTTTCCACGATAGGGTTTTTCCGTTCCCGGTTCATATTTGAGGGTAATCTCCCTCATCCTTGCCACACCAGGCCCCTCATCGTACCATGAGGCCATAGAAGCAACTGCATAGAATAGCTCGGATGCATCACCGGACATGCGAATCACATCTTCATTACAGGTTGCCCAACTGCCAAATAAGGGAACTTTCAAACCAAATTTCTTCAACTCTCTAAGAAGAACAATCGTTGGCTGGGGGAGTGAACCGCAGATAATAATATAATCAACCTTAGCCTTCTTCAGGTTCATCACCTGAGAAGTGGCCTCAATGGAACCGGGATTGAGCACCTCCTTTGCTGCAGGCTCTAAATTATAGGATTTGAGCCTCTCCAGTCCGGGCACCAAATCTGCTTTTCCTGCCTCGCTATCAGGAACAACGAATGCAATCCTTGGGTTCTTCGCCTTTAAATCCTTCATAATATAATCCACAATTACCTTCATCTGGCCAGGGTAGATGTCCTGGATGGTAAAGACATATCGCTCGAAGGGTTTTACCATCCTTTCCGCTGTCGATGCGGGAAACGTAGGAACCTTTTCCTTCTCGATACTCTTCAAAAGGGCAACAGCCCCATTGGTGCTCGTGGGTCCAATCAAAGAAACGACCTCATCCCGGAAGATCAATTTTTTGAAGGAAGATATAGCCATAGGTATAGAATAACGGTCATCCTCCACGACCAACTTGATCTTCCTTCCATGTATACCACCCTGTTCGTTAGCGAATCGAAACAGACTTCTAAGTCCTGCGGTCAAAGGGATGACCGCATTTGCAGCAGGACCTGTTTGATCGAGGATGATCCCCACCTTTATCGTATCATCACTTACCCCCCTGATCTTACCGGCATAGCCATCGGCCGTAATTCCGAATAGCATAATAGCCACTAAAGCCCAGATTGAAAACTCCTGAAAATTCACTAAAAATGCCCCTTCTTTCATGATTTCCCCCTTCCTCTCTTTTTTTAGTAATGCCAAAAGGTTACAACAGATTCTTCCTGTTAAACCTTCGCTATCCAACACTGGAACCGCATATAAATCATTAAATGCCCTATACTACTCTACTGGCTTCCTCCAACCAGTTACAGGAACAAGCTGCTTTGTCTTCACATCTGCCTTAAAAACCCTATGATAATCTATTGCCTTATGGTCATTGGGACCGTAATCGACAATGCCACATATCCCCTGTGTGTCAAACCCTCTTATCTTTTCGTATCCATTTACCATAGTCTCCTCATTTAAATCTCTGCCAGCATTCTTGAGAGCTTCAACAGTCATCATAGCCATAAACCACCCTTGCACATAGTTTGTATCTCGACCCCCTGAACCAGGGTGATATGTAAGAGTCACTTTCCGGAGCTTGTTCATTGCAGGACTATCGTCATGCCACAAACCAAACCCGTTAACACCCATCATGTTCCTTGCAGCATCACCTGCTAGTTTCACAGCATCCTCTACACATCCATACTGAGTCGTAAAAGAGGTAGGGGAAAAACCAAATTTCTTCGCATCTCTTAGGAATGCTGCCATGCTGGCTACATACCCGTGGACAATAACATAGTCCGGGGCAACTCTCTTTAGATTAAGTATCTGGGAACTGCAATCCCCTGCCATTATGGGTATGACCACTTCCGCAAGTAACTTGATGCCGCGGGCCTTTGCTTCATCTCTCGCCGAATCGCGTGTATCTTTGCCCGAAGCAGCATCAGGGTAAGCCAAAGCTATTTTTGGGGATTTTATCTTCATATCATTTAAAAGATAGTCAAATATCA
>WOUX01000182.1 GCA_009773075.1 bacterium
TTTGAAAAGGTATCCTTGAGAGCGAATTCATAGATTTTTTGGGGAACCCACCTTAGCGAGCGGAATGTAAAAAATTCACATGTTTGACCCGCCAGAGGCGGGGAGTTTGTGAATTTTCAATGAAGCGAGTTTAGATGGGTCAAAAAATGGATGTTGAAGTGAAAAAGGATACCTTTTCAAAGCCCTTAGGTAAATAAGACTTTGAAGAAGATAGCTATTGCAACTCTGGGATGTAAGGTTAATAAATATGATTCTGCCGTAATCCACAAGCTTCTGGAAGGGGCCGAATTTAGTTTTGTGCCGTTTGGCCGAAAAGCGGATATTTATATAGTAAACACCTGCACAGTTACGAAGAGGGCAGACTATCAATCCCGCCAGCTTATACGGAGGTTACACCGATTAAATCCAGATGCCTTGATAATAGTTACCGGATGTTATGCCCAGAGGGCTCCTAAGGAGATAAAAGAGATTCAAGGAGTGGATTATACAGTTGGAATTGGAGAGAAGGAAAGAATTCTCGATCTTATCAATGGTTCTCCAAGGAAGGAAGCTCCTCTTGAAATAACCAATGATATACCCGCCTTCCCTGAACACACAAGGGCATTTCTAAAGGTTCAGGACGGCTGCGATTCTTACTGTTCTTACTGTATCGTTCCTTATGCCCGGGGAAGGAGCAGAAGCCTCCGAAAAGAAGATGCCATAAGGAGTATATCTAAACTGGCAGAGCTGGGATATAGAGAGATAGTCCTTACGGGTATACACCTGGGTTCTTACGGATGGGATTTAATGCCACCTACCAGACTTTCGAATCTACTCAGGTCAATAGAACATGAAGGCATCTCTTGCAGAATCAGACTGAGCTCTATTGAACCAACTGAATTCGATGACGATCTGATAGACCTTATATCATCTTCACGGACAATCTGTAATCACCTGCATATCCCTCTGCAGAGCGGGGCAGATGAAGTACTGAAAAGGATGAATAGACCCTACACCTCTAAGTTCTTTAAGGAACTGGTAAAGAAACTCGTTTTAGCCATGCCTGATTTGAATATAGGAGTCGATGTCATAGTAGGCTTCCCCGGAGAGTCCCATGAAAATTTTACCAATACCGTGAGTGTAATTGAGGAGCTTCCTATAGGCTACCTCCATGTCTTTCCATATTCCAGACGGCCCGGGACTCCTGCTGCTGACTTTCCAGATCAGGTAGATAACAAAACTATAAAAAAAAGGGGAGAGACATTACGAGGCATGGGAAGTAGTAAGAGGGAAGAATTCTATAGGGGATTTCTTAAAAAGAGGCTTTCGATACTAGTTGAGTCAAAAAAGGATGCGGACACGAAATATCTGAAGGGATTTTCCCGAAACTACATCCCTGTGCTGATAGATGTAGGGGAGGATATGGTGAACAAGGAGATCCCCATTATAGTCACAGGGGTTCATGATGGGAAGGTCTTTGGAACACTGGTTTAGAGGAGTTCTAAGATGGATAAATACCAGATGCTTAAGAGCGTATCGGAGAAGTTAACAAAGGAAATCCAGGAATGGAAAGAGGCAATAGAGGAATTTATTGAGAATAGCCAGATTGGGATTATTGTTATGAACAGAGAGCAAGAAATCATAAGGTATAATAGAAAGGCAGAAGAGAACAATAAGGTGGCTAAAGAAAGGGTGTTAAACCGGAGGTTATGTGAGGCATTTCCCAGAAATACCATGAAGCCTCCCCTTTTTGCCGCCCACAAAAATATGATTGAAAATCACATCCCTTATGATGTAAACTTTGACCTGTATATACCTTATGTGAATGATGGAAAGAGTACATTTCGTCTCAGAGGGACCCCTTTGGGTAAGGAGAAGGGATATGTGGTATTTGTAGACAGGGAAGACAGCTTTTATGAAACGAAAAGAGAGATAAAAGAGAAGACCAGGGATCTAAAACTCTCTACGAAGTTTCTCTACCACCTGATCGATGCATCTCCGAGCGCTGTTATCTCTGTCGATACGGATGACAGGGTTATCAGTTTTAATAAGACTGCTGAAGATATATATGGATTTAAAGCGTCAGAAGTAATAAAAAGTAGATATTGCTTTTTATTCTCCCAAGAGGAGAGAGAGAGGATCAAAGAGATAGTCTTATCTGATAATTCTCATTGGCAAGGTGAAATGATCGGTCTGAGAAAAGATGGCTCAGATTTTCCAACGAAACTCAGCATCTCCAAGGTTGTAGATGAAGATGGAAATAGGATAGCCTTACTTTTCCTCCTTGAAGATATTACGGAAAAAAAGAAGCTGAGACAGAGTTTAATACAATCAAAGAAAATGGCGGACTTGGGTGAGATGATCGGTGGGCTTGCCCATCAGCTTAATAATCCTTTGGTTGGCGTTGTCAACATGGCGGATATTCTCACGAAAAGGATAGGGAGTGATGATCCAAACTTCGAATTAATAGAAACGGTCGGAGAAGCCGCCCAGGAATGTCGCAAGATTACTAAAAGCCTTCTCAAATTTTCGAGAAAGTCGAAGTCTGTATTGTCAGAATTGGATTTAGTCCAGGCATTAGAAAATTCTCTATTATTGGTAAAAAGGCAATCCTTGTTAAATGGGATTAACATCATAAAGGACTATGACAATGACATCCCGAAAATTCTAGGAGATGAGACGCAACTACAGCAGGTGTTTTTGAATGTCATTATCAATGCTGTTCAGGCCATGCTGAATGGTGGAGATCTGAAAGTAGAGGTAAGAAGCAGTGACAGTGAGGGAGCAAACTTGAATCGTCATAATGATTTTGTAGAGGTAAGGTTTATTGATACAGGGGTTGGAATACCCAGGGAAAATCTGGATAAGATTTTCGACCCGTTCTTTACCACCAAAGACTCGGATAACGGGACGGGACTAGGTTTGAGCATAGCGTACACGATAGTAAAAGAACATAATGGCAAGATCGATGTAGGCAGTGTCGAGGGCAAAGGAACGACCTTTACTATAAGATTACCAGCCCAAAATGTGCAGTAGAGATTTTTTCCAGGACGTGTTTTATGGAGTTACCTGAAAAGATATTGATAGTGGATGACGAAAAGTACACCCGCGGTTATTTTGAAGTCCTGTTAAGGGAGGCAGGATATACAACCGAGTCGGTTACCAGTGGTTACGAGGCAATAAAGAGGTGTGAGGAGGATACGTTCGACCTTGTTCTCCTCGACATTAGAATGCCTGATGCAGAGGGGATTGAGGTCCTGAAACGGTTAAAAGAGATAGATTTCGAGCTTTCAGTAATCATGATTACAGCTTACGGAACATTGGAGAATGTGATTGAAACCATGAAGATAGGGGCATGTGATTTTCTTACAAAGCCCTTCGAAGACTCGAATAAGGTTCTGATAAGTATAAAGAATGGATTGTCCCAGAGAAGGTTAAAAAAGGAAAATATCTATCTCAAGCACCAACTGGACTTTCAGGTATCCGGCATAGTGGGTAAGAGCACAAAAATGCAGGCGATCTTCGAGTTGATAAGAAAATCGGCCTCGCCTCGGTAAACTCCAATGTATTAATAGAGGGGGAAAGTGGGACAGGCAAAGAACTAGTTGCTCGTGCCATCCATCAGAACAGTCCAAGACGTGACAAAAGGTTTTTAGGGATAAACTGTACGGCATTACCCGAAAACCTGCTGGAGAGCACCCTCTTTGGATATGAAAAAGGGGCATTTACCGGTGCCTATAAAACCACAAAAGGGTACTTTGAAGAGGCAGACGGAGGGACACTTTTCCTGGACGAGATCGGTGAGACAAGCCTGTCTTTCCAGGTCAAATTGCTGAGGGTCTTACAGGATCGAGAATTTATCAGGGTAGGAGGTACTAAAACCATCCCAATAGATATCAAGTTTATTTCTGCCAGTAGCAGTGATCTTCAAAAGAGAGTAGACTCTGGGAATTTTCAGCTTGCCCTCTATTATAGACTGAACGTAATAAGGATTTCACTTCCTCCTCTGAGGGAAAGAATCGACGATATTCCCCTTCTGGTAGACCATTTTTTGAAGAAGTTGTCGAATACAATAGGGGTTGATAAAAAGGATATATCCGCAGACGCGTTGGATATTCTTATTAACTACAGATGGGATGGTAATGTTCGAGAACTCGAAAACATAATCGAGAGGGCTATCGTTTTTCAACCAGAGAAGACCATAACAGTGCCAGATTTACCTCAATATATAATAGAGGATTCGAAAGATAAATATAAAAAAGGGCTCTCATTATCTTCCTTTAATAAGGTCAGAGAAGAGTTCGAAAAAAGCTATATACGAGAGCTCTTAAATAAAACAAACAAAGGGGAATCTAAACGAGGCAGCTACCCTTGCAGCACTACATCCATCTACACTCTACCGCAAGATGAAACGATATAAAATCTAGCGAGCCTTCTCATTCTGACTTGCAGCTCTTTACCTCCCTGGCATATTTGCAATTTTACAAAAGTTGTGCAAGATTGCAAATCCTCTTTGCTGAAGCCCTTGTAACCCTTTAAGAATATCGAGGAGAAAGGATTTGCAAAATTGCAAATGCCAGTATCCAGCTATTCCTTCTTCTGATGAATCCATGTCGATATTTTTTGATCATTCGTTTATGATATATGGCGAAAGAACAAAGACTTACATTAAAAACAAACGACTTTCCTTATTCCGGAATTTGCATTGGCATGGGTCTTGCTGAAACTTATATAACTGTTGTTATTATAAATTCACCCATCACATAAATCAACCGGTAGGTATAGCTTCTGTTCCTCACTTTGCTTACATCCTGTTATCGTAATACGTCTATCGCTTTTTCCTGTTATTTACTTCTCCACTGAAATACCTATCACTGTCCTATAAGCATCTAAATAAGGACCTAAACTTGTCTGCTGAGGGTTCAAAGGTCTTATTTTATGAAGGGTACAAAGGAGGCCTTTTTTATGGGCGACAGAAAAGAACTTCAAATGCAGAGGGAAAAGGATCGTCTTATTACACTACAAACCCAGTCAGGGATTAAACCAAAAGATGTATATGGTCCAGCGGATATTGAGAGAACAGATTATAACCGGGATATTGGTAATCCAGGCGAATACCCTTTTACGCGGGGTAGATACAACGGCATGTACCGGAATCTTCTCTGGATCAAGCATACCGCTTTCGGTTTTCAGTCAGCGGAGAAGACCAACGAATGGCTGAAGTGGCAAATCGAGAGAGGGATAACATCCGCTCGCATTACCCCCGATGCAAACAATATAGGCGGGATTGACCCGGATCATCCGCTGGCAAGAGACA
>WOUX01000183.1 GCA_009773075.1 bacterium
GCATTTTCTAAATATCGTTTAATAAGCATGAGATTTTTTTTACCATAAAGCAAAAAAAATTATGATTCTAACGTCCATTTCTCTACATACTTTTTTAAAATATCACCTTCACTCAAAAACCTTGAGACTCTAGAAAATCCTGAATATCCTGAATAAGATTGGCTAAAATAATTTCGTGGATTATATTCAATCCCTGGTTTTATCAGATACAGATTCTCTTTAGCCCTGGTTGTCGCTACATAAAAAAGCCTTCTTTCTTCTTCGATATTTTCCTCATCATCCAAAGAATATGAGGATGGCAAGTAACCGTCAACGAGAAAGATTATGAAGACGGTATGCCATTCGAGTCCTTTAGCCGAATGGATTGTGGATAAGGTTAAATTTTCTTTGTCCGCAACGCCTGCATCGGTTTGACTCATTTCTAAGGGTTCCAGGGTTACGTCAACTAAAAATTGCTCTAAATTATTGTATCTTTCACAGATTTTCACCAATGAATATAGGTCATTGAGTCTTTTGTTGAAATCATCATATTTATTCTCTAAAAGAGGTTTGTAGTATTCAAGAAGTATCCTTATCTGTTCTGCGGGAACAGTCTCGTTGTCTGAAATCCACTCAATGGTTGAAGATAACCTGCTTAAATCTTTATGATATTTCTTCTCCATGAATCTATTTTCCCTCAGGAACTGTAACCCTCTCTTATTGTCAACGATCTCAGAGGTAATATCATTTGCTGTCTTGGGTCCTATCCCTTCGATCAAAAGTAATATCCTATGCCAACAGATAGAATCCAGGGGATTAAAGGCAATCCTCAGGTGAGCGATTACATCTTTAACATGCGCTGTTTCAATGAATTTAAAACCACCATGTTTTATGTAAGGGATATTATGAGTTGCCAATTCAATCTCTAAATCATTTGAATGCCAGGCAGCTCGAAACAGAACAGCGATATTATTTAAAGGTATCCCCTCTTCTCTTAATTCCAAGACTCTTTGGATTATAAATTTTGACTGGTAATTTTCATTTTGGGTCTCAATGAAAACAGGTTTTTGTCGGCCTACTCTCCTGGTGAATAAGATTTTAGAGTATTTTTCCTTTGATGCTTCTATAGTTTTGCTCTATGGTTATGATCTTTGTATCTGGAAATATTTTGGGAAAGTCCATAATGTTTCTAAAATTAGCCCCCCGGAAGGAATATATACTTTGAGAATCGTCCCCGACGGCCATAATATTTTGATGTTCTGAGGCAAGGAGCCGGGCTATGTTTGCCTGTAATCTATTTGTATCCTGATATTCATCTATCATTATAAATCTATAGAAATTGGATAGTTTGGCCCTGATGTCATCATTTTCCTGTAGGAGGATTTTCAGGTAAATAAGCAGGTCATCATAATCCATAATAGATTTGGCTTTTTTATATCTTTTATATTCTTCGTATATTTTTTGCAGATCATTTGAATTTTCTAAGAATTGAGGATAATCTTCTATCAGGACGTCTTCAATAGAACAGCCTTTATTGATGGATTTGCTAATAACATTTGTAACAGCTTGTTTCCTGGGAAATCTTGATTCCTTCTTGTGAAATCCGAATTGTGCCCTTATCAGGTTAATAACATCTTCGGAGTCTCCACGATCCAGGATAGTAAAATTATTGTTGAACCCAATAAGGTTGGCATATCTTCTGAGGATGGTGTTCGCAAAAGAATGGAAAGTCCCCCCTGATACCTTTCCGCATCTTTCATCCAGAATTTCAGAGGCTCTTCTCAGCATCTCCTGGGCGGCTTTTCTGGTGAAGGTAAGCAGTAATATATGCTCCGGTTTTATACCTTCTTCCACCAACCTGGCTACTCTATACACTAAAGTTCTGGTTTTCCCACTGCCTGCGCCTGCAATAACCAGAATTGGCCCATCAACCACCTCTACAGCCTCAAGCTGCGCTTCGTTAAGCTCGTCTTCATATTTAATCTTAAAGGGCTTCTTTGCCCCTGATTCTATGCTCTTTAGGCTGTATTCTTTCATGATATTCCTTGAGAGGGAATTAGATAACCCCTAAGATAATATCTTGTCTATATCTATATTCTTCGATGTTAACCCTATTATGTCTCCCATTTCAAGCGAAAAAATATCTACCTTGTGGTCAAAAGGTAAGACCCCCAACAGTGGGAGGCGTGACATCTCCTTTAGTATTTCCGGATTCGTTCTTTCGGCTATCCCTGCTTTTTGTTGATCCATCCCGTTGATAATAAAGCCTCTGACTTCTATCCCCCTGTGCTGTGCTTCTCTTGCAGTGAGGAGGGTATGATTTATTGTGCCAAGCCCAGGTCTTGCAACTATGATAACAGGCAAGCCCAGCTCCTTTATCATATCCGAGACAAAGTAATCCTCTTTTATTGGAACTAAAATGCCCCCTATCCCTTCTACCACAATAAAATCGTGCCTCTGGCTCAGTTTGAAATAGGCATCGCGAATCTTATCCAATTCAATCTCAAACTTATCCAACCTTGAAGCAACCAGAGGAGCCAGAGGCAGTTCTATGGTTATAGGATTTACCAGGTCCGGTTCATCATCGCATTCGATGGATTTTAAAAGAAATTGGACATCGGTGGATATAAGCCCATCCGGGGTTCTGATAGACCCCGTGGCAACCGGCTTCATGACCCCTACGTTTATGCCTTTGGCCTTTATTGCACCTGCCAATCCAGCAGCCACTACAGTTTTACCAACTTCCGTATCTGTTCCGGTAATAAAAATACCCTTCCCCATTTAACAAATACCCAACCTTCGCCCCTCACTCTCAAATACTGCCAATACCTTGTCTATCTGTTCATCTGTGTGAGAAGCCATTAAACTGGTTCTTATCCTGCTCTTCCCTTCGGGAACGGTAGGCGGCCGTATTCCAGGGGCATAGACCCCCTTTTGGAATATTGCCCTTGCGAATTCCATAGTCAAGGAGGCGTCCCCAATGAGTATTGGTATAATCTGAGTTTGGCTCTCCATGGTATTGTAACCCAGGTTTGTTAACCCCTTCCTGAATCGGGTGATATTTTCCCATAAACGTTTTCGAGTCAAGGGTTCGTTTTCTATTATGTCAATAGCTGCAATAGAAGAAGCACAAACACTTGGGGGTAGAGCCGTAGAGTAGATAAAAGGCCTGGCATTGTTCTTCAGATATTCGATTATAACCTTTGATCCTGCTATATATCCACCCATACTCCCCAATGCCTTGCTAAAAGTTCCCATATGAATTAATTTTTCATCTGTTAAACCAAAGTATTCTGCTGTACCTTTTCCGTTTTCACCCAGCACCCCTGTAGCATGGGCATCATCGACTATTACCAGGGCATCTTCTTTCATGGCGATACCTAATATCTCAGGTAAAGGGGTTATATCTCCATCCATGCTGAACACCCCATCGGTAACGATAAGCGTTCTCTTATAGCTACCCTTTGAGGAAGATGCATTGCCTTGTGAGAGAATCTCTTTGAGTTTTTCAATATTCTTATGAGGATAAACCTTTATTTTAGCCCCACTTAACCTGCAACCATCTATAATGCTGGCATGGTTCAGCTCGTCACTTAGAATAAGATCACCCTCCATTGCCAGGGAGGTTATTACTCCAATATTGGCCATATATCCAGTAGGAAACACGATAGCCGATTGACATCCTTTGAATTTTGCTGTCTTCCTCTCTAGTTCTTCATGAATTTCCATGTTCCCGGAAATCAATCGGGAGGCACATGCCCCTGTGCCATATTCCGTCAGGGCAGAAGCTGCGGCCTCTTTCAATTTGGGATGGGAGGCCAGGCCCAAATAGTTATTGGATGACAGGAGAATAACCTCTTTGCCATCTATTGAAACAGTCGTATCTATATGCCCTACAATCCTTTTCATATCTCTATAGAGGCCTAATCTTTTCAGTCTCTCTATCTCTTCTTTCAAGAATTGATCTATAGGCAGGCTCATGGTAATGACCGCTCAAAGGAATTTTGATAACAGTCTGTTAAAAACCTAATACTGAAAGCTGATCGCTGACCCCTGATGGCCGAATCCTCACTCCTCTGTTACACTTCTAATAGAGTCGAAAGTGACCTTAAGCAACTCATCCAACTCTTCAAGGGTAATACTCAGAGGGGGCATAAGGACTATCACATCACCAAGGGGTCTCAGAATCACGCCCCTTCTTCTAGCCTCCATGATGACCTTTATGCCTGTTTTATTGCCCATGGGAAAAGGCTCTTTTGAATCCCTGTTTGAAACCAGTTCTATCCCAACCATAAATCCCTTTTGCCTTACATCTCCCACATGCTTCAAATCCCAAAACCTTTTAAGACCCTTCTCCAGGAACTCAATTTTTTTCTGGAGTTCTATAATTGTTCTATCCTTCTCAAAGACATCCAGGCTGGCCAATGCAGCAGCACATGCCACAGGATTTCCTGTGTAGGTATGACCATGGAAGAAAGTCTTAAGCTCATCGTATTCTCCTAAAAATGCATTATAGATTTCATCGGTAGTAATAGTGGCTGCCAGGGGAAGGTAACCACCAGTAATCCCTTTGCCCAATATTA
>WOUX01000184.1 GCA_009773075.1 bacterium
CCTCTGGTTAAAGGCCATAAACATATAATGGCTATCAAAATACTAAAAAACAATTTGAAATTCATCTTCATTGCCCTACCTCCTTTACTTAATGCTTAACAGCAGTTAGATAATAACAGATAATTGAGTAACAACTGGTACTATCGTATAATGAAAATATGCAGTACCTAAAAGCCACTTATATTATTTATACTGTTCATATTATCAACGTGGGTATCATATGTCAATCCCTAAAAAAGACAGGAAACTGCTTGATGAAGTGCGGGATGTGATGCGGCTATCTACCATTCTGGTATTACATCAGGAATTGAGGGAAGACGCCATCATTCAATCTTCCATGAACCTCACTTTTAACCCAACCATTCACTTTACAGACTTTTCAGGATCCCTGTCCTCCCACGGCTTAGACAACATGAGGACGAACTGTTCAAACAGTTCTCTCTGGAAGTGATGGATCATTTCATCTTTCATCAGCTTAAGGGCATCAAACGGTTTAAGTTTTTTTCTGTAAGGACGTTCCGAAGTGAGAGCGTCGTATACATCGGCAAGAGAACAGATACGCCCATATTCATGGATCTCGCTTCCCCTCAGTCCCTTAGGGTATCCTTTACCGTCATCCCTTTCGTGGTGCTGAAGCACAACAGTAGCACACTCGTTAGTCAATTGATTCGTTTTATTCAATATTCTGTACCCTAAAGCGGGGTGACGTCGTATCTGTTTCATTTCCACATCGGTCAGCTTACCCGGCTTATTGAGAATCGTCTCATCAACGAAAATCTTTCCCAAATCGTGAAGGAAAAAACCGGCACCCAATTCGTGCATATCATGGGAACTCGATCTCTTAAACATCTCTTTGGAGAGAGAAACGGCCAGAACGCCAACACTGACAGAATGGGTATAGGTATAGTAATCGTGTGATGTAATCCTTGTCAAGTGATAGGATATCGCATCGTCAGAAAGAATGAGATCAACAACATCATAAATACCCTTTTTCGTCTCACCGATATTCTCCGCTGTCGGTGCTTCCATCAACCTCTTTATCATCATTATGGAATGTTTGTGAACCGCATTTGCCTTTTCCGGCAAGGATAACTTATTATCGTGAATGGCTTCTCTGAGCTCATCAGGTACAATACTTGTGGGTACCCGTTCTTGTTCTATCCTATCTGCCGGTTCGTTATCCTCAAAGACCGTACTTCTTGACAGATCAACGGTGACCTCTGTAATACCACAGTCCAACATCTGTCTGATCTGCTGCTCAGAGGTAATGGAAAACCTATTTTTTAAAAAAGGGTGTATAAACCACGACAAAGGCAGGATTACATACATGCCAACTCTCAACTTCTCTGTTCTGATTTTTTCTAGCATACAGCCGGCAACGCCTCCCTCAATATGCTATCAGACTAATAAAGGTAATAAATCCTCCATAATTTCACAAGCAGACAAATCGACATCCAAATATCAATACGTTATTATTCATTCCCTTGTTTTCCTATCGTCTGAACTCTATAGGTGCTTTAAGTTTTTCTACCTGCCTGTACAATAAATCCTGTAAATAAAATCCAGTTCTTTATTCCAGACTTATAAAAACTCCAATTTTTAACCAACGTCTCAATATACCTTGACTAAATGCTCATGGGGTTGTATTTAGGTAGATAGACTGAAGGCGGAAGGCTTTTCAAGATGTTTTATAGACTTCAGCCTTCAGCCTAAACACCTGAGCAGTTACTTATAATGAAACTAAACGAAAATCAACTGAAGGCAGTTACCCATGTAAACGGTCCGCTCTTGATTGTTGCCGGAGCAGGCACAGGCAAGACCAGTGTAATTGCCCATCGGATAGCCAATTTGATTGAAAACGAAGGCGTAAATCCAGCGAATATCCTGGCTCTGACCTTTTCCAATAAGGCTGCTGAAGAGATGAGGAACAGGGTTGAGGGACTCCTTGCATCAAGTCATGACGATATATGGATCAGCACCTTCCATTCCTTCTGTGCAGAGGTCTTAAGGGAGAATGCCCTGGAATTCGGCTTAAGTCCCTTTTTCAGACTCATCACCGAAGCAGAGCAGCTCTCCCTTATGGTTGCGAATATCGACAGGCTGGATTTGAAGTATTACGAAATCAAAGGAACCCCCCATGGTTTACTGAAACAGATGCTGGACATTATCTCCCGTGCCAAAGATGAGATGATAACAGCAGAGGATTATAGCCAGTTTGCCGAAATGTTAGCTCTGGATGGAGAAAAGGAGTTGGATCCTCTCAAGGTCAGTGAGGTGGCCGGTGTTTATTCCAGCTATCAAAGACTCCTCCTGGAGCACGACTTTGTGGATTTTGGCGACCTCATCCTGTATACCCTTAAGGGTTTCAAGGAAAAGCCCCATCTCCTTCTTCAATATCAGCAGAGATTTAAGTATCTACTGGTGGATGAATTTCAGGACACCAATTTTGCCCAGGGTCAGTTGTTGGACATCCTGTCAGCATCCCACAGGAACATCTGTGTGGTGGGCGACGATGACCAGAGTATTTACAGATTCCGGGGGGCCTCCATAAAGAACATCCTGGATTTTGAGACAAGGTATCCCGATGCCAGGATTGTAACCCTGGATGAGAATTACAGATCGCCCCAGGAGATACTGGATGCCTCCCATGCCCTTATAGCCCATAACCGTTCCAGACTGGATAAAAGATTAAAGGCTGCTGCTGACAAGAACCTGCACAATACCAATCCCATCACGCACCTCTCCTTTAGCAATGATAAGGAACAGGCAGATTATCTCGTATCGGAGATCCAAAACCTTTTAGCACAGGATAAAACCCTCAGCCTCTCTGACATAGCGGTCCTTATGAGAAGCATCAAGACCCAATCAAAACCTGTAATTACTGCTCTAGAAAGGGCAGGAATCCCCTATAACCTCATTGGCGGTTCAGGGTTCTTTGAAAGAAAAGAGATAAGGGATATCCTCTCCTGGATGAAGGCCATAGACAACCCCTTTGACACAGAAAACCTTATAAGGGCTATCCACACCTCGCCATTTAAGATAGCCCCCATCGATGTATGCCGTATATCAAATTGGGCAAGAAGCAATTCGGATATAAACCTCTATGATGCATTAAAGGAGGTGGATTATGTTGCAAATCTGGAGAATGGAGTAGCCGAAGAAATTCACTCCTTTCAATGCTTGCTTCAGGGCTTGATAGAGCAAAAAGAGGATTTGACAGCAGGAGAAATGGTCAGGCAGATAATCGATAGGATTGGATACAGAGAGGGACTGCTCCAGACAGGTGCAAGGGGATATATGACTGGTTTGATCAATCTCCAGAAGCTGGAAAGCATCGCAGAGGACTACTCTTCTATTGAGGGTTATTCTAACCTGAGGTCTTTTCTCAGATACCTGACCTATATCATGCTTTCAAGTGAAAAGCCTCCCGATCTCCCTCTATTCGATGCAGTCAACGTGATGACCATTCACCAGGCCAAGGGT
>WOUX01000185.1 GCA_009773075.1 bacterium
AAAAGCTTCTCCTTTTTCTACAACATTTTTCAACATTTTATATTACCTGATTGGATTTATAACTCGGTACTCCCTTTTTCTGATAATATTGTTTCAAGAGCTTCCTTTGCAGCTTCTCTTATTTGAGCATCGTACTGACCGCTTAAAATCATTTCAAGTCGGGGTGCTATTCTGTGATCGCCTGATTTTCCCAGGATATAGAGTATGTCGCCCTTGATTGTATCTTCTGCATCATCAAGACGTTCCCAGAGCGGATCGATTACTTGAGCAGCCAGCTCTTGATTTTCCTCCGCTATTTCTTCCATTGCCGTCATGGCGCCCAAACGGATCCCCCACTTCTCATGTGTCAGAAGGTCGATAAAAACTGGAAAAATTTGTTGCTTGTCAAGCATCATTGCCGCAATGTGGAGAGCACCTCCCTCCTCTAGCATCCTTTCGAGAGATGAGGCACCTAGGGTAGAAGGGTCACGGTTCATAATAACCTTGACGAGTTCTTCCAATTGTAATGGACCTGTCCACCGAAAATGTTCGTCGAGCAAAACAGTTGGAACAGATTGAATCCTATTTGATTGAGCTATTTCAGGGAAAAGGGTGCAGTCTATAATGGTAAGTTGGATAAATTCGTTTACCCATGCAAGGGGTATGATCTGCCGGACTGTCCCAGGACAAACAGGACACTGTTGAGAGATGTACAACTTCAGTGTAGTCGGGATCTGGAACTTTTCAAGGTGACCCTGTATAGAGCCTGGTATAGGAGAAAACCTCTTGTGGGAAAGAGAGAGGGCTTCTAGAAAAGGTTCCAGTTCCATGCCAAGAGGGATAGCATGATAAGTAAGGGTACTGCCTATTCGTATTGCTGGGATATCTTGTGGCTGCCCCTTCTCTTTGACGATATGAATCTGTGGGGCAAGGCGCTCCAAATTCTCGCAGAATTTGCTGAATTCCCTGCCCCTTCTGTCCTCCGTTATAAGAAGACTTATCTGAATATCACCGGACAGTTCACTGTTCCATTCCTGAATCCGCTTTTTTTCTTCTGATGTCATTGTTACCCCATTTCCGCGGAGATTCAAATATTCCCTTTCTTTCCGCTCTTCAGTCCACATGATGCAATCCTATATCCGCTACTTTATATCCCAGACACACCAGCTCAAACAATATTACTGTGGAATTGAGTTTATCACAAGAAAAAAGGGGAGATAGTCGGGGACGGAGTTAAAAATATGGTCTGAGATGAAAAAGAACTGGATTTAAGTTGATAATTAAGGTATAGACAACTGAGTAGTTAAATGATAGTCCTGAGTTTGCAAACCCAAATCAACTGGGGGGTAACTTGATTGATCTGGTAAAAAAATTTTTCGGAAAAAGCGCACAGGTTGATACCGGGAATCAAAAAAGAAAAAATTATCATGATATCAGGGTGGCAACCTGTGCCATTCTCCTGGAGATGGCTAATATAGACAGTGAGTTCAGTGACACAGAGCAAGAAGATATTATCTCTATTTTGAAAAAAGACTATCAATTGTCTGATGAATATGCTGCCGAACTTCTTGAAGCTTCAAATAAGGAGTTGAAACAGAGTGTAGACCTGTGGCAGTTTACAAACCTTATCAATCAGAATTATTCAACGGAGGAGAGAATCCATATTATTGAGATGATCTGGAAGATTGTTTATACCGATGGAAAGCTTGATAAACATGAGGATTACTTGGTTCACAAACTTGCCAATCTGCTACGTCTTAACCACAAACAACTCATTGATGCCAAAGTAAAGATGGCAGCAGAGAAGATCGAAATACAGATATAAATGAACTCGTGCATGGGAAGGGGGAGTGAAAATGGACTTCAGGTTTACACCTGAGCAGGAAGCATTAAGGAAGGAGTTTACGGAGTTCTGTAAAGAGGAATCCAATAGGGCTCCAGAAGGCTGGATAGGTGGCCTGGCAGCCGAGGAAACAGATGAAGGCTGGGCATATCACCGATCGGTAGTAAACAAGGTAGCAGCGAAGGGATGGTTGTGTCTGCCCTGGCCAGAAGAATACGGTGGGAAGGGGCATGGGCCTATTGAGCAGCTCATCTTCAACGAGGTGATGGCCTACTATAGGGTACCCGCTATCCCTTTCCACTTTATGACAGTGGCTGCGGGCATTATGGTGTACGGAACCGAGGAGCAGAAGAAAGAGTGGCTACCGAAGATAGCCAGAGCAGAAATAAATTGGGCTGAAGGCTTGAGCGAACCTAATGCTGGCTCAGACCTTGCCTCCCTTACTACCACAGCAGTGGCAGATGGTGATCATTATATCATCAACGGGCAAAAGGTATGGACCAGCGGTGCCCACCGTGCCGACCATATTTTTATCCTAGCAAGAACAGACCCTAACGAGCCAAGGCACAAGGGACTAACCTTCTTCATCAACAAGATCGGTCCTGGTATTGAATTTCGTCCCTTAATCTTTATGAATGGAAGCCATTTCTACAATGAGACGTTCATAGATGATTTCCGTGTACCCAGGGAAAATGTGGTGGGAAAGGTAAATCAAGGGTGGTATGTTATGATGGCGGGGAGAAACTTTGCCCGTGCCAATATAGCTTTTGCCGCCGGAGGAAAGCGAGACTTAGAGGATTTAATCGAATATTGCAAGGAGACACGAGAAGGTGGTGAAATCCTGGCGAAAAAAGCCCTGGTTCGCCACAGGCTTGTCGAACTGGCCATTGATTTTGAAGCGGCCCAAAGATTCGCTTACTATGTAGGCTGGCTTCAAAGCAAGGGTAAGGATGTTGCAGTCGAGGCCGCTGCTTGCGGTTATTACGCCAGCGAGCTTAACCTGCGCCTTGCCAACACCGCTATAGAGATCATGGGACTCTACGGTACGGTAACAAGAGAATCCAACTGGGCGCCTCTCTACGGCAAGTTTCAAGATCTTTGCCAGTGGAGTTCTGGGTTTACCATTGCGGGGGGAACTACAGAGATAAGAAAGAATGTCATTGCCTGGCAGGGGCTCAAACTGCCTCGTGACTGAATTGGAGGGAGGAAATATGGACTTCGCTTTTACAGAAGAGCAGGAAATATTGAGAAAGATGGCTCGTGACTTCTTGGCAAAAGAGTTTCCCAAGACATTGGTGAGGGAAATGGAGGAGGATCCGATCGGATTTCGCCCCGACATCTGGAAGAAAATGGCGGAGTTGGGATGGATGGGGCTGATAATCCCGGAGGAGTATGGCGGAAGCAGTTGCGGCTTCGTGGATTTGATTGTCCTTCTGGAAGAGATCGGACGGGCTTGCCTTATCTCCCCGTTTTTTTCAACCGCTATCTGCAGCTTCCTTCTTTTGGATGCCGGGAGTGAAGAGCATAAAAAGGAATTATTGCCCAAAATAGCCATGGGGGAGAAGATATTTGCCCTTGCCCTGACTGAGCCCAGTGCCAGCTATAATGCCAGCGGCATCTCCACAAAGGCTACAGAGTATAAAGACGGATATATTATCANAGGTGGCTGACTATTTTCTCTGTGTAGCCAATACGAATCTCTCATCGCAGCCAGAAGAAGGCATTACCATCTTTCTGGTGGATGCTAAGAGCCAGGGGATAAAGATCACCCCTCTGCCTACCATTGCGGATGATAAGCAAAATGAAATTCTATTTGAGGGAGTGATTGTACCAAGAGGGAATATGGTCGGCGAATTAAATGCTGGATGGCTAGCAGTAAAGAAAACCCTTGACAGGGCTGCCGTAGCAAAATGTGCTGAGATGATTGGTGGCGCCGATTGGACGGTAGAGAACTGTGTGGCTTATGCTAAGGAGAGAACGCAGTTTGATAAGCCAATTGGCAGCTTTGGAATTATTCAGCACTACCTGGCTGAGATGTGGGCAGAAATCGGTCATGCCAAGAGACTGGTCTATTATGCAGGTTGGCTTATAGAACAAGGGCTCCCCTGTGCCAAGGAGGTAGCTATGGCAAAGGCACGAATGAGCGAGGTATACAGGCACTGCACCCGCATGGGGGTTCAGATTTTTGGTGGCATTGGCACTACCAGAGAGCATGACATGGGGCTTTATTACCGCCGTGCCAGGCAGTCACTGCCCCTTTTTGGATCTCCCGATTTCTGTCGGGAGAGGGTGGCTTGTGAGATGGTGTTTTAAGTATGGTCAACTTTATTCGCGATATCATAGCCGAGGACTTGAAGGCAAACAAGAATGGCGGTCGCGTCCATACTCGATTTCCACCGGAACCAAACGGCTATCTGCATATCGGACATGCCAAGTCAATCTGCCTTAACTTAGGTCTTGCCGCTGAATACCATGGTCTTTGCAATTTACGGTTCGATGATACCAACCCCAGTAAAGAAACCACCGAATACATTGAATCAATCAAATCGGATGTTAAATGGCTTGGTTTCGATTGGGGTGATAGGCTCTTTTACACATCTGACTATTTTGAGAAGCTATACCAGTACGCTTTACAGTTAATCAA
>WOUX01000186.1:0-3477 GCA_009773075.1 bacterium
ATTGGTGACCAGGTGGTCATTCTATAAAAAGCCTTTCAGTTGGTCAAGAGAAATTTCTATGGTGATTATAAAAATATCACCTCTATCTATAGGTATTTCCTATAATTACAGAGTCTAAGTATCAAAATTACCTATTTGCAATGAAACAATAGCTGTGGTTTAATCCATATTCAATACACAGTACGATTTCCCCAATTGAATTACTGATAAAGGAGGTTCTCTATGGAAGGTATAATGAGGTTCTTCGGTTCTAAAAAGGGGATTCTTTGTGTAGGCCTTTTCATCGGGGTATTCGCAGCGTTACTTCAAAAATGGGGCAACCCTCCAAATATGGGGATATGTGTGGCATGTTTTGAGAGGGATATAGCAGGGGCGCTGGGGTTACACAGGGCAGATGTTGTACAGTACATAAGGCCTGAGATCATAGGATTCGTTCTCGGTTCTCTCATATCTGCCCTTATTTTCAAGGAGTTCAAGCCCAGGGTAGGATCGGCTCCCATAGTGAGGTTTATGCTTGGCTTCTTTG
The DNA here is from genome assembly GCA_009773075.1 of bacterium. GTDB lineage: Bacteria > Desulfobacterota > UBA8473 > UBA8473 > UBA8473 > UBA8473. The sequence continues at coordinate 527 of WOUX01000186.1, forward strand.
CAATGGTCGGGGCATTGGTCTTTCTGGGCTGTCCGTGGAGGGCGTTATTGAGACTATCCGGTGGAGATGGCAATGCTATCCTTGGACTAGCCGGACTGGCGGCAGGGGTGGCACTGGGGGTATACTTTCTGAAATCCGGCTATAACCTCGGTCGAAACCAGAAAACCTATCAGTTCGTGGGATGGATAATGCCTCTCATTATGATCGGACTCTTAATCCTTCTTGTTGCTGAACCCAAGCTGCCTTCAGGGGTAATCTTTTTCAGTGAAAAAGGTCCTGGGGCGATGCATGCCCCCCTCATCATCTCACTGATCATAGGCATGGTGATAGGCATCCTGGCTCAGAGAAGCAGGTTCTGTACAATGGGCGCTATCAGGGACGTAATCCTGATAAAGGACTTTCATCTTATGACCGGGGTTTTCGGGCTTTTGATAGGGGCATTTGTAATGAATATCATACTTGGGCAGTTCCATGCCGGTTTCGTAGGACAGCCGGTTGCCCACAACAACCATATCTGGAACTTCGGGGGGATGCTTCTGGCAGGTCTGGCCTTCGCCCTGGCAGGGGGATGTCCGGGGCGTCAATTATTCCTGTCCGGTGAAGGCGACGGAGACTCAGCCCTCTTCGTTATAGGGATGATAGCAGGGGCTGCTTTCGCTCACAATTTCGCTATAGCTAGCTCCCCGAAGGGTGTAGATTTATGGGGCCCTGGCGCCGTAATCGTTGGGCTTATCTTCTGTATCGTTATCGGTTTTTCAATGAGGGAGAAGATATGAAAGGAGAGATGAAAATACGAAGACTCTTTTCAAAGGGATCAGAAAAATATAAGGAAGGAGATTTCCGGGGTTTATTGGTTTATCCAAGTACCAGTGATGTCATCCTTGCCGAGAAAATCCTGAAAGGAGAGGGGTACAAGGTGAGAGTGGTGGGGCCGCCCCCTCACTTGAGGACCGGGTGCGATCTTGTCATAGAGTTCCCGCTTATTGAGCAACTTGGCATCGAACGCATCCTTAAGGAAAAGGGGAGAATCCCCCTTAAGGTCATTCCCATCTCAGATGAAATCCTTGAGCCCATTGACCTCTGTCAAAAAAAGGACTTTGGAGACTACCTGATGATCAGGGCAGCCAACATGAAATTGGTCATAGATAAGAGGACAGAGCAGATCGTAAACATATCCGGCGGGGGCTGCCCGGATGTACCCTATCTGGCTGAAATGCTTATCGGCAGGAACCTGAAAGAAACTCCTTCCCCCAAAGACCTTGGGCATACTATCTGCGCCTATGCCCTCCATATCGCCTATGAAGAGATGTTGAAAGAGGTGGATTAATTATGCTGCTGCTGGCTGGAACAATCCCTGATCCAGGATTGCCGCTGACCTACGGAAGGGTCAGGATCAAAGATGATAGGTTATTTATAGGTGAAAGGTCCTTTTATCTTCATCGTGGCACACCTTCCATGATCGGAACGGCAACTACCGTCTGCCAGATTATAGGAACTGAGGAACCCTATTGTGTTATAGCCGGTGATATAGGAAAGGGGGATGGGAGCAAATTAGTATATAACTATCTCGCTGAAAATATACATACTTTAAAACCCACTGTTTGCAGCTTTCATTATATAATGCCAGATCTAATGCTGCATCATAAGCTTTTTTGCGCCTTAAAGAATATTGAGGCCAAACCGTTTCTCGTAGCCGATGCCGGGTATATGTATATCGCTAAGATGAGCGGCAATGCCGATTTTTATGACCTATTCACCCCGGACATTGGAGAATTGGCATTTCTGGCTGATGAAAATTCCCCTCACCCCTTCTACACGAGAGGGTTCATCTTCCACAGGCCTGATGAAGTGGAAGATTTTATAATAAGGGCTTACAAGACAAAGAACACACCTCGATTCCTCCTGGTCAAGGGATTCATCGACTTTATATGCGAAAACGGAAGGGTTCTAAAAAAGGTTGCTGAACCCAATATCGAGGCGCTCGAATGCATAGGAGGTACGGGTGATACAATAACCGGTATGGTAGCGGCATTGATTTACGCGGGATATCAACCGCTCGATGCGTGTCATATATCGGCCATGGTCAACAGGATTGCAGGATCGTTGGCCAATCCAACACCGGCGACACAGGTAATGGAAATAATCAGGCACATATCTGAGGCGCTGAAAACTCTTAGGAAGGAACATTTCAATGGAAGACAAGAAAACACCAAGACTCACAGAGACGGTTAAAGGAGCAGGTTGAGCATCGAAGCTGGGTCCGGCGGATCTGGCTAGGGCATTATGCGGTCTGTCCTTGATGGATGATCCAAACCTTATTGTAGGCATGGAAAGGGCCGAGGATGCCGGAGTTTATAAATTATCCGATGATCTGGCAATCATACAGACCGTGGATTTTTTTACCCCCATTGTTGATGACCCGTATATGTTCGGTCAGATCGCTGCTGCCAATGCCCTGAGCGATGTCTACGCTATGGGAGGAAAACCATTGACAGCAATGAATATAGTCTGCTTGCCCATAAAGACGATGGATATCTCCATATTACGGGAAATATTGAAAGGTGGCCTGGATAAGATGAAGGAGGCAGGGGTTACCCTGGTTGGGGGGCACAGTGTTGAGGACTCAGAGTTAAAGTACGGCCTTTCCGTTACGGGGATTATCCACCCCTCTAAGGTGTTAACAAATGTGGGGGCAAAGGCAGGAGACAGACTTATCCTTACCAAACCTCTGGGTACTGGAATAATCAATACGGCAATAAAAGGTGGAATGGCAACAGAGGATTCCACCGAAAGGGTTACAGGATATATGGCCAGTTTAAATAAGACGGCATCGGAGATTATGCAGGAAATAGGAGCCAACGCCTGTACAGACGTGACGGGATTCGGCCTTCTGGGACATGCCTTTGAGATGATCCAGGGAACCGGTAAAGGAATTATAATCCATGTACCCG
>WOUX01000186.1:3511-4674 GCA_009773075.1 bacterium
ATCGATACAAAGACATCGCCTTATATTATAGACATCCTTTTTGACCCTCAGACATCAGGGGGGCTTCTGATTGCCGTCCCGGAAGAAAAGGCAGGAGAGTTGGTCAAAAGGTTAAGGAAAGAGGGCATAGAGGATGCAGCCATAATCGGAGAGGTAATGGAAGATTCTGAAGAGAGGATATTGGTACGGTAAGAATGAGAAATATAATCGATGCCAGGGGGCTTGCCTGCCCTCAGCCTGTGATCAACACGAAAAAGGCACTGGAGGAAATTAAAGAGGGAACAATAATCGTAATAGTAGATAACGTGGCAGCACGAGATAATGTCCGACGGTTTGCCGAAAGCCAGGGCTGCACGGTAAAGGTTGGAGAAAAAGACGGAGATTATCATCTTGAGATAGCCAAGGGATTTTCCTGTGAAGTCGAGTCCAAATCCAAGGAAGTTAAAGAAAATGCTAGTATCGTCATCTACATTAATTCCAATTTAATGGGGGTTGGGGATGAGGAATTGGGTAGGATACTGATGGGGGCTTTTCTTAAAACCATGATCGGAGCTGAACCCCAACCGAGGAAACTTATTTTTGTCAATAGCGGTGTTAAACTGGTCACTAAAGGTTCAGAGGTTCTAGAAAGCATAACAGAGATGGAAAGGAAAGGAATCGAAATCCTCTCCTGTGGGACGTGTCTGAACTTCTATGGACTTAAGGAAAAGCTTCAGGTGGGAGTAGTATCCAATATGTATGATATTATCGAATCACTTATCGAAGCAGATAAGGTAATAAGCCCATGAATTAATAAAGATCTTCGAGGGCTTAAGAAAAAAGTAAGCGAGTTTAAAGGGGCTATCAGCGAACCGCCAAGTTCTTCATCTGATAGCCCCGCCACCCTACACAAAAGGGTTTACTACCCCTTTTTTCAGGCTTTTTTATTTTAGATTAACTTATTCCAAAAGTCAACCCTCAGATTCTGGGAGACTTTAAGAAACAGAAACAAGAAAGGAGAAAAGAGGAGATGGACAGTAAGTTTGATTCGCCACAGGACGTTACTTCATCTGTAGGCGTTATGCCGGCACATCAGAATCGCTGGAAACAAGTCTATGGACAGGTTGTGAATGTTTTTTACATCTCTGTATGGAAAAAGGCATGGCCATTATGGATAGGTGCAG
>WOUX01000187.1 GCA_009773075.1 bacterium
AGGTTTGGCATCTTTAAAGAATATCTTAACCATGACATCCTTGAGGGTTCCCATATCTTTGTTTTTGAAGTACTGCCCTGAACTTGCCTTAATCTCCCATTCTTTAATGCCTCGATTGGTTTTTACGTAGTGAACATTTTTAATTGTCACATCAGCTTTACTTCTGACCGAATCTATAATTTCTACTTGGTTCCAATGCCCTCCATAGTTAGTTATAAATATTATTGTAACAACGAAGATTGCTAAGATGATCACTGAGATAATGAATAATTTTGTCTTTTTCATCTCTTGGCTTTAGCTATTATGTCCCAAAGTACTTTTGTGTAAGCATACCCCATTTATCTTGGGCCTTCAAGATCAATTCACATACCTCTCTGACCGCCCCGTTTCCACCATTCTTCATGGTAACGTAATCAACCACCTCTTTGAGATATTCAGACCCATCAACCACTGCCACAGAAAAACCGACTCTTTTTAACAAGGGCATATCAACCAGATCGTCACCAATGAAACATACCTGGTTATCAGCCAACCCTTTCTCTTTTAGTATCTTTTCATATACTTTAACTTTATCGAATATCCTTTGATATAAAACAGAAATACCTAACTCTTTAGCACGATGCTCAACAGCTCTGGATTCTCTTCCGCTGATAATTCCCAGCTCAATCCCTGCTCTCATTAGCAGTTTTATGCCATGTCCATCTTTAACATCAAAGCATTTTAACTCCCCACCTTTATCATCATATATTATCCTTCCATCGGTCAAAACGCCGTCTACATCCAGAATAAGGAGTTTTATATCCTTTGCTTTTTCAATTATTTTATCTTGAGTTCTATTCCCCATGATTATTTTAACCCCTCCTTTCAACTAAATTCAGGGGTCAGGTGCCCTTTAACAATATCGTCAATCTTTCTGATTTGCATTAGTAATTTGGGCAGAGAATCCAGGCTTATAGAATTGGGACCGTCGCATAACGCTTTATCAGGGTCTTCATGAACCTCCATGAATATGGCATCTATCCCAACTGCAACAGCAGCCCTGGAGATATTGGGGACAAACTCTCTCTGCCCGTCAGAAGCTGTACCTTTTCCTCCTGGTAGTTGGATACTGTGAGTAGCATCGAAAACCACCGGGTATCCAAAACCTCTCATAATAGGTAGAGAACGCATATCGGCTACAAGGTTATTGTATCCGAATGAAGTGCCCCTTTCAGTTAGTAATATCTTTTTATTGCCAACCGATTCTACCTTTTCAATAATATTCTTCATATCCCAGGGAGCCAGGAACTGTCCCTTCTTCAGGTTTATTACCTTTCCAGTTTTGGCAGTCTCGATAATAAAATCTGTCTGCCGGCAAAGAAAGGCAGGTATCTGAAGAATATCCAGAACCTGTGCAGCCTGATCAATCTCTTCAAAGCGATGAATATCAGATAAGATGGGGATCCCCACTTTCATCTTGACCTCGTTAAGTATACTCAGACCTTCTGAGATACCAGGGCCGCGGTAAGAATGAAGGGAAGTCCTATTTGCTTTATCATAGGAAGACTTAAATATCAATGAAATAGATGATTCGGAGGCTATATCTTTTAGCCTTTCTGCTGTGCGTATTGTTTTCTCATGACCCTCGATTACACAAGGCCCTGCGAATAAAACTAAAGGATTACCACCTCCTATTTTGATGGTATCCTTGCCGAGAGGGATATCGATATTAATTACCTTTGTCAAGTTTAAACTTCCTTATTAGTCGAGGAGTGAGGAACAGAAACTGCCCTTCTGCATTTGTTTAGGGTTTAGAACTTCCCACCTATTGATCCGACGAAAGAGATGCCTTAATAAATTCCCTGAATAGAGGATGTGGGGTCATAGGACGTGATTTGAACTCTGGATGAAATTGGCAGCCCAAAAACCAGGGGTGAGACTCGATTTCTATTATCTCAACAAGTTCTCCATCAGGGGAAACACCACTTGTTCTCAGCCCTTTCTTAACCAAATCTTCTCTATATTTATTATTAAATTCATATCTATGTCTATGCCTTTCAGAAATGAGTTCCTGCTGATACGCTCTATAGGCAAAGCTATCCTTTGTTAATCTGCAGGGGTAGGCTCCTAATCTCATTGTACCGCCTAAATCCGTATTTTCATCTCTTTGCTGGATTGTGTTGTCCTTATAGTCAATCCACTCTTTCAGCAGACCTATTATTGGGTGCTGGGTTTCTTTGTCGAACTCTGAACTATGGGCATCTTTCAATCCACAAACATTTCTTGCAAACTCAACTGCAGCCAGTTGCATACCCAGACAGATTCCAAAGAATGGGATCTTCCGCTCTCTAGCATATCTAATAGCCTTGATCTTTCCTTCAATCCCTCGATCACCGAATCCACCTGGCACTAGAATTCCACGTACATTGGCCAAAAGTTTATCCGGGTTCTCTTTCGCTATATCTTCTGAATCCACATATTTCAGGTTTACCTTGCAGTAATTGGCAATTCCACCGTGGACAAGGGCTTCGTTTAGGCTCTTATAGGAGTCTTGCAGCGTTACATATTTTCCCACTATAGCAATCTCTGTTTGCCTTTTGGGGTCCTTTATCTTTTTTACCATCTTTTCCCATTCATCTAAAACAGGAGCCCTGGTCCACATATGAAGCATCTCAACAATTTTCTCATCTAATCCTTCACTATGGAAAACCACAGGCACTTCATAGATACTGTCCACATCCTTAGCAGTAATCACTGCATCCTTCTCCACATTACAGAAAAGGGCTATCTTAGACTTTATCTCAGGGGGTAGAAGTCGATCGGTACGACACAGGAGAATATCTGGTTGAATACCTATTTCCTGTAACATCTTTACGCTGTGCTGGGTTGGTTTGGTCTTTAATTGACCAGCGGTAGGGATAAACGGAACCAGGGTCAGGTGAATATAAAGGACATTGTCCCTTCCCAGATCAGTTTTGAATTGCCTTATGGCCTCCATAAATGGGAGACTCTCGATGTCTCCTACCGTGCCTCCTATCTCGATGATGGCGACATCAACGTCATTAGCAACTTTCAGTATGTTTTCCTTTATTTCATCAGTAATGTGGGGTATTACCTGTACTGTCTTGCCAAGATAATCTCCCCTTCTCTCTTTGGAAATCACAGCATCGTATATCTGTCCGGTAGTGAAGTTGTTCTTTTTGCTCAATTTGGCTGTAGTAAATCTTTCATAGTGGCCTAAGTCCAAATCAGTCTCAGTGCCGTCATCAGTCACAAATACTTCACCATGTTGAAAAGGATTCATAGTCCCAGGGTCTACATTTATGTAAGGATCGAGTTTCTGGATAGTAACCCTTAATCCCCTGCATTCCAGCAATGCCCCAATTGAAGCTGATGCTAAACCTTTCCCCAGAGATGAGAGTACTCCCCCTGTCACAAAGATCAATTTCGTCTTCATCTAAGAACTCCTGTTGAT
>WOUX01000188.1:0-586 GCA_009773075.1 bacterium
GGGCCAAGCTATTCGCGAAAGAGAAGGTTTTTGCGAGGTGGCTTTATTTGATTTTAGGGATGCCCTGAATATGGTATTTGATGGACGTATTAAGAGTTCATGGTCTATTATCGGTGTATTGCTTGCTGCATCAAGACTCAAAATTGAAATCTGAATAATAGGATATTATTACAATGAAAAGAGCATTGATAACAGGAGGAAGTGGATTTATTGGGAATTACTTATGTCGAGAGCTATTGGAAAACAAATATTATGTTACCGTATATGACCACTATGAACGTTCTAATCAATCTGTAAAATTTATAAAAGGCGACATTCTTCAAGCTGAACATTTAAGAAATGCCATTAAAGGTCAAGATGTTATATTCCATCTCGCAGGTAAATTAGGAACCGATTACTTGTGTGAATTTGTCCGAGAGGCGGTCGAGGTTAATATCATAGGTTCTATAAATGTTTTTGAAGCAGGAAAAGAATTTAGTATCAAGGTAATAAATACTGGCTTGATCCCAGAATGGGACAATCCATATATGATTACGAAGAAGGCAATTATGAAATTAGGCAGGATGTACTTTAGAGAGTTTGGGGT
>WOUX01000188.1:600-4431 GCA_009773075.1 bacterium
GGTAGACATAACAACTATGGAAGTTACTCATGTCTATGGTCCAGGTCAAAGAACTGAACCTTACCGTAAGGCAATCCCCAATTTTATTGTAAGAGCACTAAGGGGTGAAGCTCTTGAGGTTTATGGGTCGGGGCAAAAATATATGGATTGCCTATATGTTGAAGATTGCGCCAAGGCGTTAAGGTTAGCGGCTGAGTCACCTAAAGTTAACGGGAAGGTCTTTCAGGTTGAAAGTGGAGAGAAAATAAAGGTAGTGGATCTGGCACTTAAAATAATATCACTTACGAATAGCAAAAGTATATTAAGAAGCTCTCTTCCTATGAGACATGGAGAACCTGACGAAGATGACTCCTCTGCGAATGTTAATTCGGCAGAGTTTTCACGTTCTTTCGATTGGAGCCTCAATGAGGGGTTGTTAAAGGCCATTGAATGGTATTCAAAGCACTTATAAATATAGTTTTAAAGTAGATACTTACTACGAAAATAGAGCAAATAACGTAATAAAATCAACAAAAGCCTATTTTCATGCTTCGTGGTGACCCACGGGGCATGGGGGTTTTTTACGACTTTATCAAGGTTAAACCGCTGAAGATTGTAGCCAATGCCAACTTTGGTCTAGCTGGAGAGGTCGCTAAGAAATTAACCAGTGATACGCCACTGGATATAATAGGGATCAATTTTACTCCTGATGGAAGCTTCCCCAAAGGGCGTCCTGATCCTCTCATACCGGAGAATCGTCAAGAAACTATTAGCAGAATAAAAGAAACAGGGGCCGATTTTGGTGTTGCATGGGATGCGGATGCTGACCGTTGTTTTTTCTTTGACGAGACAGGGGAGTTTATTCAGGGATACTTTATTACTGCCCTTTTGGCCAAAACCTTCTTAAAGAGATATCCGGGAGGTAAGATAATCTTCGATCCAAGGCTTACCTGGGCCAATATTGATACAGTCAGGGAGAACGGTGGCATTCCGATAATCAACAAGTGCGGTCACTCTTTTTTTAAGGACAGAATGAGACGCGAGGATGCGGTATTCGCTGGAGAGACGAGCGCCCATTACTATTTTCGAGACAACTTCTATGCCGACAACGGGATGATCCCTTTTATGGTTATGTTAGAAATCCTGTCTGCCTCTGAAAAGACACTGTCAGAAATATTAGCTCCTTTGAAAAACAAGTACTTTGTCTCCGGGGAGATCAATAGAGAGGCTAGAAATACACAAAGGATACTGGAAATTATAGAGGTAAAATATAGAGAGGCTACAATAGAGCATATAGATGGACTGTCCGTTGAATATCCTGATTGGAGGTTCAACTTGAGGAGTTCTAATACCGAACCGTTATTACGCCTCAATCTAGAAGCCAAATCTAAGGAGCTTATGGAAGAAAAACAACACCAAGTAATGAAGCTAATAGAACAAATAGAAAACGATTTCAATTGAAAGGAAGGTAGAAGATGAGAACAAATTTAAAGAGTAAGGTAGCTTTGATTACAGGTTCTAGTAAAGGGATAGGAAAGGCTATCGCTTTAAAATTTGCAGAGAATGGTTCCGATGTTGTCATTAATGGCAGGTCCCCAGATGCTGGTATGGAGACAGTAACTAAGATAAAGGATATGGGAAGGCATGCAATCTTTGAAAAAGCCGATATAACTGTCTATAACGAAGTTAAAGAGATGGTAGATCGTGTCTTGAAAAAGATGCAAATAGATATACTGGTCGTTAGCGGGGGGGTTATCAGCCATGGAGATGCCATCACGCCACCTAACTTCTTCAGGGAGGTTGACCCTGATACCTATATAGATTTTATCAACAGTCAATATTTCAGCAGGTTGTACTGTGTCAGAGCCGTCCTTGACCACATGATTGAAAGAAAATCAGGGAAAATTGTACTTATAGGAACCGACGCAGGACGTTGGCCTACCCCAGGAGAATCTCTGCCTGGTGGAGCAGGGGCCGCCCTGGTTTTAACTACAAAAGTTCTGGCCAGCGAGTTTGCTAGGTGGGGAATAAGGATTAATACCATTTCAACTACAGTAACAAAGGACACACCAGGCATAGAACTTGTACTTTCCTGTGGGCCTGCAGCAAAGATATTTCAAAGGGCTATGGAAAGACAGCCATTCCCCATAAATGCAAATGATATTGCAGAAGCTGCTCTATTCTTGGCATCAGAGGGTTCGGACCAGATCACCGGCCAGACTATTAGTGTCAATGGGGGGTTATGCTTTCCTGGTTAACCGGGACCAGTTCTTGCTACTCCAGGTTTTGTCCAAAATACATCACCCCCATGCACTCGTAAATCGGAAATGGGAAGTCGAAAATCGGGAAAGGGACAGTTTGTTCACTCCAGCAGCATCCTTGCCACCACAAGCCTCTGTATCTGGTTGGTTCCCTCATATATCTGGAGCAGTTTTGCCTCTCTCATCTTACGTTCCAAAGGGTAGTCTTTCATATACCCATATCCACCCAGAATCTGCACGGCATCCGTGGTAACCTTCATCCCCACATCCGTAGCAAAGTACTTTGCCATTGAAGCAAACTTAGTCCTTTCTTTATCTCTTTCTTGTACCATAATAGCGGCTTTGTAGACCAGTTGTCTGGCCGCCTCAATCTCTGTGGCCATATCTGCCAGCATAAACTGAATTCCCTGAAATTCGGCGATGGGTCTCCCAAATTGAATCCTTTGCTTTGCATAATCCAATGCGAAATCCAGAGCCCCCTGAGCGATACCTACGCCCTGTGATCCTACCAGTGGTCTGGCCCTGTCCAAGCACTCTACGGCAATAAAAAAACCACCCCCCTCTGTTCCAAGGAGGTTTTCCTTAGGGATACTACATCCATCCATAAGTAGTTCTCCCACATTTATTGCGTTATTACCCATCTTTCTTTCCAACTTTCCTAAAGAAAATCCTTTTGTGTCTTTCTCTATGATAAAAAAACTGAGCCCCTTATTTCCCCCCTCAGGATCGGTCTTTGCACACACCAAAAACAAACCGGCTATATCGAAAAGGGATATCAGGGACTTTGAACCGTTTATTATGTATGTATCCCCTCTTAACTCCGCTCTTGTCCTGATGGCACCCAAGTCTGACCCGGCCCCTGGTTCTGTCAACGCAAAGGCAGTAATCAATTCCCCTTTAGCTATCTTGGGGAGGTAACTCTCCTTCTGTTCTGATGTCCCGGCAATTATAAGGGGGTCTATATTTAAGTCATTGAAGAGGCACGACACAGTCAAATTGGTCTTTGCCAATTCCTCTGCCGCGAGGCAGCATGTCAAAAGGTCTGCCCCCCCGCCTCCATACTCCTCTGGAACACCAAACCCCAACAGTTGGTGGTCTCTCAACACCCCGTAGATGTCCCAGGGAAATTCGCCTTGTTCCTCAAACTCCTCTACCCTGGGAGCTACTTTGTCCTTTGCTATTTTCCTTAAGGTTTCAAGAAGCATCTTCTGTTCATCCGTAATCTCAAATCTCATCGTTTGGTTCCTCACAATTTTAGTATAATGATTTAAAGCCCTTTGAACAGCGGTTCTCTTTTTTCCAAGAAGGCTCTTACTCCTTCTATATGGTCCTCTGTTTTGAGACAAATACTCTGGGCGTTTGCCTCTAAATCTAACTCGCTCATCAGATCCATGTTGAGCCCTTTGTACAGTATCTCCTTTATCATGCCCAGTGCTATCGGAGCCTTTTTCGCTATCTTACCTGCCAGATCATAGGTAGCCTTTTCCAGTTCTTCAGGGGGTATAGCCTTATTTACCATTCCTATCCTTTCGGCCTCTTTCGCGTCGATTACATCTCCTGTAAAATAGAGTTCCAGAGCCTTTGCCGTACC